>NZ_JAKKRH010000009.1:0-134427 GCF_025654465.1 Shewanella sp. SM101 | reverse complement strand
AGTCGTCGCGGGAATTGTTGGGATAACGCACCAATGGAGCGTTTCTTTAGAAGTTTGAAATCTGAGTGGATACCCGCCAGTGGTTATGGGAATTTTACAGAAGCAGATAAAGAGATCACAAATTACATCACTGGATATTACAGTGAGACCAGACCCCATCAATATAATGGTGGGTTAACGCCAAATGAGTCAGAACGTTTATATTGGAATGACTCTAAAACCGTGGCCAATTTTACTTGACCACTACAATTTTAATTTCTCAAAATTTACACCGCAGTCTATATACCTAAGCCACTTTTCTGGTGTTCTATCGGAAAAAACCATCGTGCCTTCTGGAATAGCATTTGTGTAGTTTACATATAGGTGATCGAATTCTCCGAGGGATAATCCATTTGCACCAAGTATTGTGGCTATACGAGCACCCCAGTAATGAAGCAGCTTAGGAAATTTGAAAAAGCTAGAACAACTCGAAGGTAGACTCTTACCTGTCTCATATAGGGAGTCGCTAGCGTAATACCTAATATCTATTAATGCTTTTTCCATTTATATATCCGATCTCTCTTCACGCATAAGCCGCAAACAGCCGCTGCTTTGTAGTGGATTGTTTTGCGATAGCGTAGCAAAACAAGGAACGAAAAAGCCATCAGGCTGGTTTGCATTGTTATGTGTTACTCACAGAATGGACAAAATAAGTTGTTCATGAAGTCTAGTGGATCAATATTGCAGCTAGGTAGTAGAACCGTAACTCTACCGTGCTTTTGACATTCTATTTCTTGGAAGCCACCTTCTGCTTTTAAAGTACTTATTTCCAGATCGCTCCAGCCGCACCAAGGGCAACATTTTATCTCAGCTTCAGTGATAGCAGCTATTTCCTGCTCCCAGTTACACTCTCCGCAATGGACTTTGCGAATCGTTCTGGCTTCTGTGAGGTTTATTACTTTGGGTCTTTCGATCATTAAGATTCCCTTACACATAACGTTGGGTATAAGCGGATCCGCGTTAGCGAATAATAAATCAAGCCATCCATTTTAAACCAACAACATAATGCACTTTGGTTTGCCTTCAACCAGCGATTGCTTTGTTAAGTAACTGAAATCATTAAGCTGTGTGCTAGGCTATATGCAGGGTGATCACTGGAAGCGAGATATTCCGATAATACCTATTCTTGCTCCCAATTATCCCCTTCTCGGCGACAAACATAGTCATAGTAAAGGGTGGAACCAAAGGGCTGAAATTCCATCTCAATGCCGTTTTCGTAATACTGACCATTTTCGCAGTCCATTCTGTCATTAAGTCGTACTAAGGCATCATGAATACCACCACGTCTAGCATTAATAAGCATCTTGACGAGAATCTCTCTTTGCTGGACAGTTAGTGACATTAGGAACTCATTTATTTCTGAATTTTCCTGCCTGTTTGGATAGCTCCCGTCTTGCAAGACCCATTTTTCAAATACTCCATCATGTAACTGAGCAAACTCGTCAACAAAGCTTTTCCACAATTCAACTGAACTCATTTTTTCTCCTGAAAGCATAACGCAGTGCCCATGCGCGTAAACTTGTAAATGCCGCAGGCCTCGAATGCCTCACTCTGTTATGTGTCTGCTGCTTCATTAAACAAAATCCTGTTTGAAAACGGATCTGTTACAGTAAAGCAACGATCGCCCCAAGGCGCATCTTCAATACTAGGTTTGTTGTATTTATATGGCTTAGAAGTCACATGAGCAAATAATTGATCAAGTTCACTCACATTCACAAAAACCTTACAGCCAGGAGTACAGTCGCCTGAATGTTCGCTCAAGTGCAAAACAAAATTACCAAGTGAAACTTGTATATAAATCGGGTAGCCATCCTCAAAGCGATGTTCCCAATCTAATTCCATCCCCAGAAAGCCAAGGTAAAACTCTTTGGCTTTATCTTCATCAAAGATCCGCATAATTGGGATTGTCTGAAACTTCATGCCATCTACTCCATCACACATAAGCTTTGTCTAGTGCGCATAAGCACCCAGTTTCAAATTTTTTTTGAAACTAATACCTGCCTTGATCACATTGTTTTTTACTTAAACCTGCTTAAAATGCTGCCATTGAATTTGTATTCCTTAATGATTTGGAGCCGTTACATGAGTGATTTAAGTTTCTTCGCCAAAAAGCGCTACACCACTAAGGCCTTTGATCCAACTAAGACGATTCCTGCGGATAAAATAGCAGAAATCAAAACCTTATTGCAGTACAGCCCATCATCGACTAACTCACAGCCTTGGCATTTTGTGTTAGCGAGTACGGCGGAAGGTAAAGCGTTAGTTGCCCAAGCGACCGAAAACTATGCGTTTAATACCCAAAAAATTCTCGATGCTTCCCATGTACTCGTACTCTGTGCTCGTGCTCAATTAGATGAAGCACACTTACTGCAAGTGCTCGAGCAAGAAGCGAAGGATGGCCGCTTTGCTAATGAAGAAGCCAAGCAAGGCCAACATAATGGCCGTTCTTTCTTCGCGAATATGCATAAATTTGAGCTGAAAGATGCCCAGCATTGGATGGAAAAACAAGTCTACTTAGCGCTTGGCACTTTAATGCTCGGTGCAAGTGTATTAGATATTGATGCGTGTCCGATCGAAGGTTTTGATGCCACTAAAATGAATCAAGTCCTAGGCTTAAGAGAGCAAGGTCTATGTGCCTGCGTGGTTGTCGCCTTGGGTTATCACTCAGAAAATGATTTCAACGCTAAATTGCCTAAGTCTCGCTTAGATCAAGAAGTGATCTTCACCGAAATCTAGTCCTTCACTCTATGTGAAAAATAAGCATGCCCTTGATTTTATGTGATATAAACAAGGGCATCATGTCTAAAGCTAGCCCTCTCTTAACTACCTTCCCCTAAAACCTAACTGCTGTTAACGGCTTATTTACGCCGAGAAACCATCTAAAGTAGGAGTAAACAATCACGGTATTGCTCTAAAATTCATCTTTGCCTACACTTTGGCTCTGTGGCATAGTTTGCGGCTCAACTTAGTGAATGATCATTTATCGTCGCCTTTCGAGTCATATTTGTTGCAGCCCAGCGGTTTTATCGGCGCATTGGTAACACTCACAATTTAGGATGGGACAGTCAGTATGTTATTTGCCAAACCCTCACTCACTGAAGAACCTCAATCGATTCGAGTTGCAAACACTAAGGGCGATAACCCACTGATCTGGCCGTTGCTTACGGTTTTACAAGCCTCAAATCAAAGTTGGAAAATCCATCACTTAGCCACTGAATTACAAACCCAAGGGCTGATCCACCAGCTTGATGAAAATCCGGGTAACGATTTATTCAAACGTAACTTCCTACTGATGAACGCCCTGTTTGAACTGCAGGAAATATTACTGCCCAAGCAATGGCTACAAGTCAAAGCCATGGAAATTCAAATCTTCCGCTTAGTACCATCAAACGTTAACCTGCTGATAATGCAAGATACTTCCCTGCGTGAGTATTACCTCGATTGGAATAACTACGACACCAGCGAAAACGTAGTACGAGAATTACTTGAGGCATTCTGGAGCAATTATAAGAGCTATATTGGCTTAAATATCAATCTGATGAACAAAGGTAACGCGCTGCGAGTTTTCGAATTAGACGAGAGTGCTACCGCCCGTGATATCCGCAAGCAATGGCGTCGTTTAGCGCTCAAATGGCACCCAGACAGGCCCGATGGCGATGCGGCGCGTTTTCGCGAGGTGTGCGAAGCTTGGCAGTCGCTTAGGGATATTGCGTAAGAATTTAGCCAGTGATGATGCAGAACTGGGCTTTAATCAACATGCACCGACTTAGCGATGCGATCCTGTCTACAGTCCTGCCAAATCTAAGGTAAAACTTCCATTGAGATCACAGATTTAGCCTACTAGCTTCATGTCAATTCAGTCATAATTAAGCCTTTCCATTTAACCTGAACCTATGTGTCAACGCTGGCATTTTGGCTAGCTTAACTCCTAGGTTGAAGCTCACTCTATCTCTTATGTTGACCGTTGAATGTCAACGATAACAACGACTGACATTGTGAATTCAATCCCACCGAATTTGAGGAAACTATGATTAAACAATTAGCCTTGGCTGTAACCTTAGCGATTGCACCATTGAGCACCTTTGCCGCCAATTTTGTAGAAGGCACACATTACACTCAAATCTCGACCAAAGCGCCTAGCAGCGAACCAAAACTCACTGAATTCTATTCATTTTATTGCCATAACTGCTTCAATATGGAAACCAACTATTTGCCTGATATCAAGGCAAACCTCAACAAACAGATAAGTTTCGACAATAAGCATGTCGACTTTATGAATAGCGACATTGGCACCGAAGTGATGCGTTCATTAGCCGTGATCCAAAGCGTTGATAACAAAGATGCCTTAACCCATGCCATGTTTACCGCAATCCAAGGTGCAGAGGGCGCAAACGGCCACGATCATAGTGCACCTGGCCATCAGCACGAGCCGCAAATTAACAGCCGTGATGACATCAAAAAAGTCTTCGCCCAATTTGGTGTCGATGCTGCTAAATACGATGAATTAGCCGATAGCAAAAGCACTAATGAAAAGCTTTCCCTGTGGCGCACTCAGCAGAATGAATTCAAAATCGACAGCGTCCCCGCCTTTATCGTGAACGATAAATATGCGGTAAATTTAAACAGCATCAAAACCTTAGATGAGTTAATTGGGTTAATTAACTACCTTGCAGTTGAGAAAGATGCTGCCCCCGCTAAAACCTCATCGGGTGGCAGTCTAGGCTGGTTATTTCTAGTCTTCGCCGCCGCAATTGGTGTGACCCGTCAGCAACCTCTTAGCTAATTCAAAACAATTGTTGAAATAAAAAATGGCCTCCAAATTAGGAGGCCATTTTTATGCGTGTTCAATCCAAGTGATTGGTATAAGCGCTCAATATGGGTTCTGAAGTTTATTGCCGAATAAAGTCAAGAATATGGCTCGCAGCCAAGACGAGATGTAGGATCAAGAAACCAATAAAAGCCTGCGCAAAGACTTGGTGATAACCACGCCATGTCAGTGCCGTTGGCGTCCCTTGAACGATAAACCAAACTAGACCCGTAACCCCTGTAGCCACCAGCAACAGCATGCCAATACCTTCTATGGCACTAAACAGCCCTTTGCCACCAGCGACGGGGAATTTACCTTTAGTAAGTCCAACAACATCTTGCTTTAACTGTGACCAATCGCCCGCCAACCAGCCAAAGTATTGGTGCCACTTGCCACGCAAGATATTGCTGAGTAAGAAAAGAATCCCAAGCACAGTGCACGCTAAACCTAAATATACATGCAAATAATCCCAAAAACTGGCGTTATCGGGTATCCGTCGGCCCATAAAAATCCACGGACTGGAACACACGAGTAAAATAGTCAACACGACAATCCACACATGCAGTTGCGCCATAATGACTCGGCACAAGGAGCGAAGTTTAGTCATCATACTGATCATATTTAATGCTCCTTTGCCCTTGTGACTAAGACATGCATACAGCTTGCAGGGCGCGAATAGAATAGGGCTAAATGAAGCACCGAAATTTGATATCAAGCTTAAGCGTTGTGGATCTGCTCACCAAACTCAGTCACTTTCTGCCAATCCGTGTATTCAACATTGGTAACAGGGTCCGTAGGTCCTTTCGTTAACCACATGATGAAACGGATAATATTTCTATCTAAAGCGTTATAGCCTTGGTAATTCAAGTTACCCCCAAAAACGCGCAGCAATTGTGGCCGCCAAGTGGTTTTACTTAAAAATGCCTGCATGTAAGGATTGGTCTCTGGGGTGTTTTTCTCGGGTTTACGTGCCACTAAGCTGACAGAGAAAAAACCACTGACCTTATCCGTCAATACGGCTTGATGCTTTTCAATAAACTCGTACAAACTTGGGTTATGTTTACCATGGCGAATACTGGCGCCTATGATGATTTTGTCGAACTCAGTGAGCACTGGAGCGGCCTTGATATCGGCAGTAACCACTTCATTACCCAAAGCCATTAACTGCTGTGCGAGCTTTTTAGCAATCTTTTGGGTTTGGCCGTGAACACTAGAGTAAATGATAAGAATTCTTTTCAATTTAGCCTCGATTAATCCCAAGCAAAATAACAATAAGCGGCCTAGAAAAGACGATGTAGGCGACTTAATTTCGACTCTCTATGCCCGTTTGGCATATCAAATGACATCACAACGCTCAGACTAAATGCGCTAAAAGTAGCAATGGACACTCAGAGTCATTGGCATTCCAGTGGAATTTAACTTGGTATGCAAAAGTAAAATGACAATTATGATATTTCATACTAGGTGATTTACCCGCCAATTTACATGAAATAGATCACGGGCTTAGCGCCAAACACCCCAAGTATATGCGGTAGTTTTAACTGCCTCACAAAAATAACGCCTTAGGTATATTCTCGCTTTAGCGTCTTTGTAACCTAGAGAGTTAATTCGCCTAAACATTGTTACAAAATTGAAAGGGATAAGTCACACCTTATATAGCCAACCTAAGAAAAAAGCATTAGCATTTGAACACTTATCGCCTGAGTCCCTTATCCATGAAAGCTATTCAAGCAAAAGATCCTAAAGCACTCTTGCTGTGGATGACCTTTGTTATGTCGCTCGTGTTTGCCGTTTGGCAGGCATTGCTCAACAACTTCGTGATTGAGAAAGCCCAATTCACTGGTGCTGAAATCGGCATGTTACAAAGCCTGCGCGAAATCCCCGGCTTCTTGGCTTTTACGGCAATTTTTGTGCTGCTGCTCATTCGAGAACAAGCCTTCGCACTGCTCTCGCTCGCCATTTTATGTATCGGCGTAGCGGTAACAGGTTTCTTTCCTCAAGTCATCGGCTTGTATCTGACGACGGTGTTGATGTCTGTCGGGTTTCACTATTTTGAAACCATCAACCAATCGCTAACGCTGCAATGGGTCGATAAAAAAGACGCGGCGGGTTTTATGGGTAAAGCACTGGCGTGGCGTTCGGCGGCCGCTTTAGTCGGTTATGCCAGCATTTGGCTAGTAATGACTTGGTTGAAGCTAGACTACCTGCATATGTATTTGATTATAGGCGTATTAGGTCTCATCATTGTGCTAACCATAACATGGTATTACCCCAAGTTTGAGACAACGGAAATACAACACAAAAAAATCATACTGCGTAAACGCTATTGGCTCTATTACCTACTCACCTTTTTTTCAGGTGCAAGGCGGCAAATCTTTATGGTATTTGCGGGCTTTATGATGGTTGAAAAGTTTGGTTATAGCGTCAGTGAAATCACTGCGCTGTTCTTAATCAACTATGCCGTTAATCTACTTTTTGCGCCTGCTATTGGTCGTTTGATTGGACGTATTGGTGAGCGTAATGCGCTTACTGTGGAATATATCGGACTCATCTTAGTCTTTATCAGCTATGCCCTAGTCGAACAAGCCAATATGGCGGCAGCACTCTACGTCATCGATCATTTACTTTTTGCGATGGCAATTGCGATGAAAACCTATTTTCAAAAAATCGCCGACAGCAAAGATATTGCCGCCACTATGTCAGTCAGTTTCACCATAAACCACATAGCGGCTGTGATTATTCCTGTGCTTTTGGGCTTATTATGGTTAACCGATCCCGCCTTTGTATTTTACATAGGGGCGGGCTTTGCCGTATGTTCGTTAATACTAGCGCTGAATGTTCCGCGCCATCCTGAACCGGGTAATGAAACCTTATGGTCTTGGCCAACTAAAAGTGCGAAATCAATCGCTAAAGTCGTTAAATAAAACGGCATAATAACGAACCAAAGAATTGGCTTAACGAGATGCTCAAACTAAAGAGATGATCATCTAAAGTAAGCTACAACCGAATGTAAGAGTTCACTAAACCCTCACCTCAACCACAGTGCAGGCTCAAGGATTAATAACGCGATGAAGGATTCAGATATTTTACTGTTGGCAGAAGAAGGCGAGTCAGCATCCGAGGTATCCGCTCGCAAAAAAGCCCTGCTACTTGGTCGCCAATTAGGGCTCGCCAGTGAGCAAGAATATCGCCCTGCGAACGCCTCAATAGCCGAGCGAGCTCAACATAGAGCACGCAAGTTATCGAGCGAATATCAGGCCAATGTGGAAACCATTTTTGCCTTAGCCCTCAGTTATACCCACTCAGATGTCACTGGGGTCGATCTTGATCCCGATTGGAGCCATCAATTTTTCTTGATGGCGGAACAAATCCATAACCGTAAGATGCAAGATTTGTGGGCTCGGATATTGTCGAGCGAGATAGTCAATCCCGGCAACTTCAGTCTACGTACCCTAGCGCTGCTCAAGCAACTGACTCACAGGGAAGCACAAATTCTTGAAAAAGCCCTTGGCATGGCGGCTAAGGTAAATAACGAGCAGCGCCTAAAACTCATCAGTGGCTACCGCTTATCAGGTGGGATTGGCCAGTATTTCCGTAAAACCACCTCAGTCAATTTAGGCTTATCCCAGTTTGGGCTACCTTATTCCAGTATTTTGACCTTAGTCGATGCGGGAATACTTCACAGCAGTGAGTTCGAAACCGGCCTACTCAATAACAAAACACCGATTCAATTTGCCCTGCAAGGCATACAAATGAAGCTTACGCCCAAGAGCGGTAATCTGCTTTTTAGCTATTATCGCTTAACACCGATTGGTGATGAACTGGCCCAACTAGTACAGCCTAAGCCGGATCAAGAATACTTGAAGGCTCTACAGCTCTTGTTTGCTAAAGACTTTAAAATAGAATAATGATCACGTCATAAAAATAGATTATGAGTCAATGGTATAAGCAGTAAAACCCAGAAATAACAAAGGAGCTTAAAGGCTCCTTTTAAGCAAGATAAGGGCTAAATGTTAAGCTAGCGCTTTTGCCTTATCGGCATTAATGACATTGATCGCCGTTAAATAATCGATTAAGGCGCGCACTTGAGTCGCTAAATCGCCTTTGCTGGTGTCTATGGTTAATTCGGCGGCTAATGGCGCTTCATAAGGTGATGAAATACCAGTGAAATTGCTAATTTCGCCACTGCGCGCTTTCACATATAACCCCTTAGGGTCACGCTGCTCGCACACACTCAAAGGCGTAGCTACATGCACTTCAATAAACTGCCCAGCAGGAAAACGGGCACGAATACCATCACGTTCTTCACGGGTCGGGGAAATAAAGGCCGATAACACCACAAGCCCCGCATCCACCATCAATTTAGCCACTTCGCCCACACGACGCAGGTTCTCATCACGGTCTTCAACCGTAAACCCTAAATCTTTACACAGGCCATGGCGCACATTATCACCATCGAGCAAATAAGTGTGGAATCCCGCCTCAAATAACGCCCGCTCTAATGCACCCGCCAGTGTTGACTTGCCCGCGCCAGAAAGTCCGGTAAACCAAAGTAATACTGGATTTTGGCCTTTCTGCTCGGCTCTGGCGGCTTGGTCTACAGGATGTTGATGCCACACGATATTTGTCATAAAAACTCCTCAATCCCAATGTTGACTAACCGCTAACATAAGGGCAATAAACTCAAGCTAATCACTAAAATGGAAAGATGATCGGCACCATAAATATCACTATCAGGGAATACAGCACAGATAACGGCAATCCAAGGCGGACAAAGTCACTGAAGCGATAATTACCCGCATTAAACACCATCAGATTGGTCTGATAGCCGTAGGGTGAAATAAAGCTCGCGCTGGCACCAAAGACAACGGCCATAATAAAGGGCCTTGCATCGACACCGTAATTAAGCGCAATCGCGTAAGCGATAGGGAACGCCAGCGCCGCCGCTGCGTTATTGGTCACCAGTTCAGTCAGCAATAAGGTCATTAAATACACGCCGACAAAAGCGCCAAATACCCCATAACCGTTAATAACTGAGAGTAATCCTTGGGCTAAACTGTTCGCAAGGCCTGTACTCATCATCAAGTTGGCAAGCCCTAATGCACTCCCCACGATCACCACTAATTCCAATGGGAAACGGCGTTTAAGCTCAGCCAGCGTGACTGCGCCTATGGCAAAATAACTGAGCAGCAATATCACTAAACCCTTAGCCAAGGGTAATATGCCAGTGACACTCAGGATGATCGTTGCCGCAAAGCCCAGCAATACCCAACGACCACGACGACTGTCTAGACGCACATTCAAATCTAAGCCGCTAATCGCCGCAAACTCTGAACTCAGCTTTGCGCTATTGCTAAAACCATCACCTGGCGTCAATAACAACACATCACCGGGTTGCAGAATAATGTCACCGAGTCCGCCCTTCAGCGGATGATTTCCGCGGCGAATGGCCATCACAGCCGCATCAAACTGTTCACGAAAACGCGATGCTTTCAACGAACTGCCCACTAAACTGGATGACGGTGCAAGTACGGCTTCAACTAAATTTTGTCCCTTGGCTTGATGCTTACCAAACCAATCTAAACCATCGAATTGGTGCAATAACTCAACCGATTCCACCGCGCCACTAAAGCGCAGCACGTCGTCCGCTTGCAACACTAACTGGGGCGGCACAGGGCAAATACAAATGCCGCTGCGCTCTAACTCAACTAGATATAACTTTTTCAGCGCCCTAAGTTTATTATCCACCACACTGCGACCGACCAAGGACGAACCTTTCGCCACATGGGCTTCGAGCAAATATGGCAGCGCTTCTTCACCTGATTCTTCCCGTCTGTCGGGCAGAATGTTCGCCAGCAAGGTCAGTAACAAGATGCCCGCGACGACGATCACCACTGCAACTGGCGTAAACTCGAAGAACCCTAAGGCGGGTAAGCCGGCGTTTTCTACAAAGGAGTTCACAATCAAGTTGGTCGAGGTACCAATCAGGGTCAGTGTGCCACCTAAAATTGCCGCATAATTTAACGGCAATAATAACTTAGCCGGCGCGTGTGCCTGATTGCGGCGCACAACACCAATCAGTGATGCCACAACTGCAGTATTATTGGTAAATGACGACAGTAAAGCCGTCGAAAAACCGAGCTTTGCCATTGTCATAGGCAAAGAACTATTGCCTATAACTTGACTTAACTTTCCCAGCAGGGACGTTTTTTCTAACGCCGTCGCGGCCAACACCAACAGGACCAGCGTGACTAAGCCAATATTGGTAAAGCTTGTTAATGCGGTATCGAGCGCAACCATGCCAAGCAAATAACAGAGCAAAAATGCAAATAAAAACAATACCGCTGGATTGATACGGCCGCTAATTAAGCCAGCCACAAGCCCTATCAAAATAATCGCTAATAGCCACAAGTCACTCACAAATTAAGCTCCAAGCTTAGTGATATCTATCGCTTGCCAATGGGGGAAGTGTTTACGCACTAAGGCATTAAACTCGACTTCAAAGGCACTAAATTGTGATGCTGTTTGCTTGTTAACATGTTGACCCGACACCACCATCACTGCGGCAACCGTCGCATTACTCAGGCGGTCGATTAAGATCATTCCGCCCGTATCACGCACTAACGAATATGCATCAAACACTATGTCTTCGGTCAATTCTAAGGTCACACGCGCAATCGCGTTTAGCCCAAGCGTATCTGTCGCACTGCGCGCTAAGGTGTTAACGTCAACCACATAATCGATAGCAGTCACAGAAGCTTGCGTCTTCTTACCGGCCACTTTGATGTCGTATAACTGACCGAGTTGTAATGGCTTTTCATCCATCCACACGATATCAGCACTGATCACGTT
Source organism: Shewanella sp. SM101 (assembly GCF_025654465.1). Taxonomy (NCBI): domain Bacteria; kingdom Pseudomonadati; phylum Pseudomonadota; class Gammaproteobacteria; order Alteromonadales; family Shewanellaceae; genus Shewanella; species Shewanella sp. SM101. The sequence continues at coordinate 122,729 of NZ_JAKKRH010000009.1, read as the reverse complement.
AGCGACGGCAGGTGCAGAATCCGGTCTTGCCAGTAAATCGCCACGGGAAATATCAATTTCATCTTCCAGCGTGATCGTCACAGCTTGGCCAGCAACCGCTTCTTGTATGTCACCATCGAAGGTCACAATACGTTCAACCTTGCTGCGTTTGCCCGATGGCAAAGCGACTAACTCGTCACCAACATTGATAATGCCAGAGGCTAAAGTGCCTGCAAAACCGCGAAAATCTAAGTGAGGACGCGACACATATTGCACAGGAAAACGCACTGGCAATGAGCTGAGTTCACGTTGAGTATCAATGGTTTCTAGCAGTTCAAGCAGTGTACCGCCTTGATACCAGTCGCTTTGAGTGCTGCGCTCAACCACGTTGTCACCATTAAGCGCCGATAACGGCACAAAGTGGATATCGAGGTTGCCGAAATCTTTAACGAAATCCGTAAAATCGGCACGAATACGGTTGAATACTTGCTCGTCAAACCCAAGCAAATCCATCTTATTCACGGCCACAACAAAGTGACGAATACCCAGTAATGACGCGATAAACGCATGACGCTTAGTCTGAGTCTGCACGCCGTAGCGGGCATCGACTAAAATCACCGCTAAATCACAGGTCGATGCACCCGTTGCCATGTTGCGAGTGTACTGCTCATGCCCTGGCGTATCGGCGATGATGAACTTGCGCTTATCACTTGAAAAATAACGATAAGCCACATCGATAGTGATGCCCTGCTCGCGCTCGGCTTGCAGACCATCCACCAGCAAGGCTAAGTCAATGGCTTCACCTGTGGTGCCCATCTTAGCGCTGTCGCTCTTTAGGCTCGCTAATTGATCTTCATAGATCTGGGCGCTGTCGTGTAACAGACGGCCGATTAAGGTACTTTTACCATCGTCAACACTGCCACAGGTTAAAAAACGCAGTAAGCCTTTGTGTTGCTGCAGGGCTAGATATTCTTTCACACCATGGAGGGTAATTTCTGCCGCCATGAGATTGGTTTTATTGACCGCTTTGTCCATCTTATTCTCACTCTTGATCTGCTTGGCTGAAGGTCGCGCTTTACTTGCGCCACTTTCGCGAAATAGGGTTAACCCTGTAGAGATTAGAAGTAGCCTTGACGCTTCTTCTGCTCCATAGAGGCACTTTGATCTGAGTCGATCAATCGGCCCTGACGTTCGCTCGAACGGGTTAACAGCATTTCTTCAATAATCTTTTCTAGACTGTCGGCCTCAGAATACATGGCGGCCGTGAGTGGGTAGCAACCTAAGGTTCTAAAACGCACCACTGCTTCTTTAATCTGCTCGCCCTCGGCTAACTTCATCCGCTCGTCATCGGCCATGATTAACTGACCACCGCGCTCAACCACTTTACGTTTAGCAGCAAAGTACAAAGGCACTAACTCAATGTTTTCTTGATAAATATATTGCCAAATATCCAGCTCAGTCCAGTTAGATAATGGAAACACGCGAATACTTTCGCCCTTGTTCACTGCGCCGTTATAGGTGCGCCATAATTCTGGACGTTGATTTTTAGGGTCCCATCTGTGGTGACGGTCGCGGAAGGAATACACGCGCTCTTTGGCGCGGGATTTTTCTTCATCGCGGCGAGCCCCACCGAAAGCCGCATCGAAACCATATTGGTTAAGTGCTTGCTTTAAACCTTGGGTTTTCATGATGTCAGTGTGTTTCGCACTGCCATGGTCGAAGGGGTTAATTCCCTGCGCCAACCCTTCTGGGTTAATGTGCGTCAGTAACTCGAAGCCAAATTTCTTTGCCTGCGCATCACGGAACGCGATCATCTCTTTGAATTTCCACCCAGTGTCGACATGCAGTAGCGGGAATGGGATCTTGCCTGGATAAAAGGCTTTACGCGCTAAGTGCAACATAACGGAAGAATCTTTCCCGATGGAATACAACATCACAGGATTATCGAATTCGGCTGCAACTTCACGAATGATCTGGATGCTCTCAGCTTCCAGTTGTTGTAAGTGGCTTAATTCACGCCCGGCCATACTATTCTCCGTTACCTTAAATTCGCCGTGTTACCACAGCATGGATTAGCTTAATTTGTTTAACTGCTTAATAGCTTTAACTGTTTGCGGCTTAGCTTATCGACGCGACGGCCGAGACTCTAACCGATTGAGTCTGTTCATCGCTGACCTGAGTCGATTCAATCGCTTCAGGTTTGAACCAATGCAAGGTGTCACTCAGCGTGACGACTTCACCTATGATCATCAAAGCTGGCATTTGTAATTCTGGATCGGCGGCAAGCTGTTCAAGCTCACCTAAACGGCCGATAAAACGACGTTGCTCTTTAGTGGTTGCCTTTGACACTATCGCCACAGGCGTTTCAGGGCTTCGGCCCGCATCGACTAGACCTTGGCGAATAATGCCTGCGTTCAGAACCCCCATATACACGACTAAGGTATTGTTAGGATTAGCATAACCTTGCCAATCCATAGGGCGACTCTCTAACTGACAATGGCCAGTGATAAAAGTGACGCCTTGGGCATGGTCTCTGTGGGTTAGGGGAATTCCCGCATAGGCTGACGTGCCGCTGGCAGCGGTAATGCCGGGAACGACTTCAAACTCAACCCCAGCTTCGACTAAAGTTTGTAACTCTTCGCCCCCGCGGCCAAAAATAAAAGGATCGCCACCTTTAAGGCGCACCACATTTTTACGGGTGTAGGCTTTAGTGACGAGTAACTGATTAATCTCGTCCTGTGCGGCGCTATGCTTGCCCGCACGTTTACCTACGGCAATCTTCTCAGCGTCTTTGGGAATAAGATCGAGGATATCTTGGCTGACTAAAGCGTCATATAGCACTGCATCAGCAGTTTTAAGGATGCGCCATGCCTTTAACGTCAACAACTCAACGTCGCCGGGACCTGCACCCACCAGCCAGACTTTGCCTTTGGCCGCTTGGCCCGGTAAAGAGAAAATTTCCATCAGAATCCCCAAGATCACTTTAGTCTGTAGAAATATAGCGCGTCTTATATTCCATAATAAATAGATAATAATTAGTTTTTATATCATTTAGATATAAAAGAATGAGGGATCACTCACTTAAAGTGGGGAAAACCTTAGGTTTCAAAATCAAAAATGCGCTAAATCCAGGTTAACCTATTGAAATAAAAGTGACTTAATAAGATTAAGCTAATTGCATCAAATTAATTTCTGTCCGCTAAGTGCACGATTTTGGCACTATGTTATTGCCAAAAATTCTACCTAAACATGTCTCTATGGGACTAAAAATGGCTGACTACAAGATTTGTCATTAAGTGACACAGGATTTTTCCATAACCATAAATTCACTTTCTAATGTTAAGCTGGAAATAACTATCTTTGTTGAGTACGACTGACAAATAAATAAACACATCAAGGAGGGCAGATGAAACCACTTTACTCAGGTATTGCATTGGCAGGGCTATTAGCCTGTACGGACATAAATGCCGAAGAATCATTAGTAAAAGGAAGAGTAAAAGATGAACTTGCCACGGCGGATCTACCTTTTGTGATTACGCCACATAAAGTGAATTACCTTTTACCAGTTACCTACAGCCCAGATCCCAACATGGCACCTTTCACCGAAGATGCAATACTCAACCCCTATTCATTAGATGAGTTTGAGGCTAAGTTCCAAATCAGTTTTAAATTTCCTATTTGGTACAATGTGTTTGGTGATAATGGCCATTTATTTTTTGCTTACACCAATCAATCCTATTGGCAGGTTTATAACAAAGACACTTCATCACCTTTTAGGGAAACCAATCACGAGCCTGAAGTCTTTATGCTGTTTAATAACGATTGGAAAATTGGCAGTGTGACCAATTCCTTTTGGGGATTTGGTGCCGTACATCAATCGAATGGTAAAGCAGGGCCACTTTCCCGCAGCTGGAATCGACTCTATGCCACTATGATTTTTGATGCAGGCCCACTAGCCTTCTCCACCAAAGTGTGGTGGCGTATTCCTGAAGATGAAAAGACAGATCCATATAAAGCCAGCGGCGACGATAACCCGAATATTGATGACTATATAGGTAAAGCAGAGTTTATTGGCGTTTATGGTATAGATGAACATAGATTCACTTTAACCGTTAAAACCAATCTAGAAGATATCGACAGAGGCTCAGCAGAACTGACTTGGAGTCATCCTATCGTCGGCAACTTACGCTTTTATACTCAATACTTTAATGGTTATGGCGAAAGCCTAATCGATTACAATTATCACAATCAACGTATTGGTATCGGAATTTCACTCAACGATATTCTATAAGAAAGATATACCCACTTGGTCCCGCTGTTTAAGATTGTTTGGGTATATAAAGTGACTAAGTACAAAAATCGACCATAATTTGCTGCTAATCTACCAAACCTGCTGCTAAATTGCTCAGATGGACCTGAGTTTATGGCTCAGCGGGACGATTTACATTGATCCGAATGGCATTTAAGCCGATAGTCGCACACCTTTTTGTGCCCTGAAGCCGCGCCTTAACATCATGGAGGAATATGAGTTTTAGCTACCGCAGCATAGTCATGCTACTCAGTGTCATTATTTTCGCGAGCTTACTTAAGCTCGCGTTTTTCGCTGTGCCAAAAGATAACACTGCACCTATGCTTAATGCGCAAGAGGTACGCCAAGATCTCTATGCCTTATTGGATCAAATCGAGCAACACTCAGCGTTTTATGCCTTAGCGGCCGACAAAGCCAACCCGCAGCTTAAATTTATGGCTAGCCTTATTGTTGAACAGTATCAAGATATTACTCCCAATGATCGCTTTGCTGCTGAAGTCACTAAATTACTCAATACCCTCAAAGATCCAGGCGCTCAAGTGCATAACTTCGATGATCAAAGCGTCGATCTCCCGTTAACGCTAAGGCCAGTCAACGACCAATGGTTAGCCTTGGATAACGGTAATAATCCAGTCAACAACGACTTCCCCTTTATCACTCATATCGATGGTTTACCTATGAGCAAATGGGTAGCGACCAGCCAAGCCTACTTACCTGAGCCGGCAAAACAGAGCCAAGAAATGCAGTTACCTTGGCTGAAAAAACTTAACCTACTGCGCGAAGACTTAGGACTCAGCATAAAGCCCTATGTAGTCATTACGCTAATTAATGATGACCTGCAAAGCCAGCAGGTGACTCTCGCCCTGCCAAGCCATAAACCGCAAGTTCAATTAGCAACTATCAGTGAAAAAGACGAGACTCAAGATATTAATGTGCTCGAGTTTATTAACCAATTATCTCAATTTGAACGCACCGAATTTCAAGACATGCCAAATCAATTAGAGACGATCAACAATACGACGGTCAAACTTAAGATCAGCGATCTCTACGCCTTTGAATTAGATAAAGAACAACAGCAAGAACTGCTCAAAGGCATGACACATCCCTTACTGATCATTGATTTACGTGATGCCAGTGGCTTTAGTCCGAAATTATTGACTATGCTGTCGCGATATCAAGATGCGGATTTAAATAACACTTTAGCACCTAACGTGATGGGATTTGCGCACTATCGCCGCTCACCAGAGCTGAGAAATGACTATCTACAGCCGCTCAATTTTATGCCTCTGGATGCGTTAGAGTACAGTCCTCCTAGGCTCAAATCTCTCACCCGTAACTTACCCTCTGTCGATAAAGAGAAATTCAGCCCTTGGTATGTTCGCACTAAGCCTGCGGTGGCTCCTGAAGGGCGAAATCGCTTAGCGCTACTCGTGAGTCCCCATTGTCGCCAAGAATGCGAGTGGATTGCCTATCGTACTAAATCTTGGTCTAGGGCAAATTTGATTGGTGAAAAAACCTCAGGCGACTTTGCACGTCAGTATCATTTCAAACTGCCAAACAGTGGATTAAACATAAGATTCAGCAGTTCGTTAACCTATGATGCACAGGGGAGACTCCTGTCCGGTATTGGGACTGAACCGGATATTTTGCTCCCTCAGAACAGTGATATTCAATGGCAAGGGCTCGTTAGTTTAATGCGCTCCGCCAAGCCCAAAGCGCAACTTGTTCTGCCAGCACAGCACACTAAGTTGGCTCAAGCTAAGCTAAATTAAGCCAAAAAAAGAGCCAGCAATCTGCTGGCTCATTTCAAACAAATATGAGTTTACTAACGCATTACTTCTTTTCAGTCGCTTTAGAATTGGCGACTGAACCTATGACCAAGCCTTGCTTATTCACATCGAAGCTCATTTGAACTCGCATGTTGTAATCTTTAAGCATTTGCATTTCTTCAGGGATCGGCTCACCGCTCATTTCTAACAGTGTAAGCACTGGCGTAAACATCTTGCCGTAATCAGCAGACAAGCTGTACATGCCATTCGCTGACAGTTTCTCGCCTGCTAATTTGTTGGCTAAAGCTAAGCCTTTATCACCGCTATACACCACTAAATGTTGACCTTTAATCGCCAGCATTGGCTTAACACCTAACTCTGGAGGCAACATCAATATTGGAGATAAATCAGTAGCATCGCCGTTATCGGCTAATTGCACTTCAGCCAGCATAGGGGCGAAAGGTTTGACCATATTGAACAACATGGATGGGTTTTCGGCGCTGAGGCTGACTAAAGCATCTAAACTTTCTAACTTAGGCTCTTGATCTTGTGTGCTCATTTTAAAGTCGAGCAATGAAACGCTCATGCCTTTCACACCGTTAGCCATACCAGTGAACATGCCTAGCATAGCTGGGCTCTGTTGGCTCAACTCAGCCTGCAACTCTGCCAATGGTGCACAGGTCAGTTGCGGCTTTTGCAGATCATCCCAAATAGCCGTTAATGAAGGGGTAATTTCATTGATATCTAGACCTATTCCCATGGAGAAGATAGTGCTGTCGATATCCGCCAGATGCGATGGAATAAAACCACGCATCTTTTGCATTGCCGCAAGAATAGGTTGATTCTTCGTTTCGACAACAAATGAAGCCGCCATATGGCTTTCTTTTTCAGTCACAGAAAACGCCGTTAAACCAGCAACGGTACGCGGCCAGTTAGCGGCAATCGCAGTCAGTTCGGTACGACATTCCGGTGTTCTGATTTGAGCTAATGGATCTTCACCCTCACTTTCATCAGCAAAAAATTGAGTCAGTTGCTTAGCTAGCATATTGCTATCTGCAGAGGTCAATGCCTTTACAATTTCCACATGGTTAATAAAGCTAATGCTGTCATCTTTAAAACCATGGGTTTTAATAATATCTTCTAATATGCCAGAAGCGGCTAATGACTGCGGCGCCTTCTTAATACCAAATGCCATTTCTAATAACTCAGGCTCGGTAATAGAGGTGCTGAAAGTCATCGTTAATATGCCATCTTTCTGGGCAAATAGCAGTTCAGCTTTCTCTGCTGAGCTTTCATCCGATAGTGCATAAGCGCGATAATCAACATCGCCCACTTTACGCATTTCGTGGGTTACACCACTGTCTTTTTCGGCTTTATCTAATACAGCCCAAAATGCTTCGGCCTGATTAACATCAATCTTTAATACTGGCAAAGCACCTAAAGTATAAATATAAGGTTTAACTTCATCGGGGAAACCGAAGGTTTTTAACAGTAAGGCAGGATCTTTCATCCCATCCATATACTGCTGATACATGCTAACGAAGAACTTGCCCATAGGGCTATCCTGCACACCGAGTTCATCAAGCGTATTACTTGGATATTGCTGATAATTTCCAGAAATAGACTGTAAATACGCTTTTAACGGGAAGGGTTTTAACTGGCCCGAAAATATCGGCGTATCGGCAGGCACATAGTCGAGCAAAGGATTAGCAGAGGCACTAGAACCCGCGCCATTCTGCATATACCAATAACCACCAGCACCTGCTGCAATAATTGCCGCGGCAATCACAATCTTTTTCATTTAAGAAACTCCATTTAATGACATTCAATTTTATGAAAACAATACCTAAAGAACTCACCTTAGGTATTTAAATATTTATCCGCTCTTACATATCCCTTACGCAGATAATGCAAAATCAGAAAACGCAACGACTCAGCCCTACGCAATACAAACCCAGTTTAAAATGCTTAGGCTAAGCGAAACTAAGGTATAAAATTTTCCCGATAATTTAACATTAAACCGACACAGAAGCGAACAGGATAGGAGTTCGCAGCATTAAAAATGCATTAGAATTAACGTTTATTAAACATAACTCCAATCTTATTTCAATTCGGTAATAAAACATCTCAAAGTCATCGACGATTAAGCAAAGAACCCAATGACAAATTAAGCTCATCTCACTCAAACTAACTCACCAGAGCGTCATCGTGCTTCGTGGACTTTTTTAAGCGTGACGTCACCTAGCTGACGCATTTGCTTACGGATCCAAGTTGAGCGCTGCTGCACATAGGATGACGGTGGAGACACCTTATAGCGCCAAGGATTGGGTAAAATGGCTGCGAGTAATGAAGCCTCGTATTGGGTGAGTTTTGCCGCTGACTTTCCAAAATAATGCTTTGATGCCGCTTCGGCGCCGTAAATACCTGGGCCAAATTCTACAATATTTAAATACACTTCAAGAATACGCGACTTATCCCAAGTCAACTCCATCAATAACGTAAACCAAGCTTCCAATCCCTTACGAAAGAAACTGCGACTCGACCACATAAAAAGGTTTTTCGCCGCCTGCTGACTTAAGGTACTTGCCCCGCGGACTTTGCTACCTTTTTGGTTGTATTTCAGTGCCGAACTTATCGCGGCTAAATCGAATCCAGTATGCTCAACAAAACGTTGATCTTCCGCAGCAATCACAGCCAATTGTAATTCGGGAGAAATTTGCGCTAAATCGCGCCATTGATGCCTGATCTCACCGATAGGAGCAGGTGGAAATAAGGCACGTTCGATACGCCAAGTCCACATAGGAGGATCGACAAATCGTAGTAGGATCACTAATAAAATTGAGCAAATAAATGCCCAAACTAATCCCTTAAATAACCAAGACAATAAACGACGAAAACCACGCTTTCGCCTCTGAGGTGCTGGGTCACTCGACTTATTGACACTTGGACGCCTGACATGATCTCGCATCGCATATAAAGGGGCCGTCATTTATACCATCTCATCCACACACTCTCATTTCTTGTTTCTCATCTATCCAGTCAAGCCATCCCATTGCAAGGATTCTTTGGGGCAACCTAGGCTTACAGAAAATATTCTAAAGCTTTACGCGAGTTGCAAGCTGATCATGCTACGAGAGTAAAGGAAACACCAAGGATATCTTACTCGATAATCAAAGATAGGTTGAGAAATAACCATAACAAGAACAAATCACTATTGGAGATTGACTGGGGTCGACTTAACTTGACCTCGGCAGCTTTGACGACAGCTGACCGAGGTAATGATGGCTGATTAACGAGAGCTAGCAAGTCAATCAAACTGCTTGATACTCGCAGGTGCGAGTCAGGTTTTCAACGCTTTCACTGCATCCAATTAAGCCATATCGATACACAGCAAACCCAGCCCATAAATACCGATATACAACAACTTAACCTCATAAAAGACATGAATCATGTCAATTAACGCAGTAAAACGCTTCAAAACCATCTACGGGAACTTCAAAATATAGCGCAGGCTTAACCAATGTGCATAACTCTGTGAGTAAAAATGTACAACATTTTTAGCATTTAAAAATGAATGCAAACTAACTCTATGAATATCAATCTATCTTAGTTAAATGACGCTTAAATGACATCACTTAGCTTCCTCGACAGTCCAGAGTATTAAATTCAATCCCACTTATCTTAAAATGATAAAAAAACGCCCCAAACTAAGTTGAGGCGTTTAATATTTAAAATCAATAAAATGACTAGATTTCGTAGTGCAGACCACACTCACGTTGTAGGCCATTAAAGCGAGTTTCTTCCTCTGTCATCCCTAATTCGAGTGGTTTACTCGAATGGGTATCCCCCACAGAAACATAGCCTTGGTCCCAAAGTGGATGGTACGGCAAGTCAAATTGCGTCAGATAGAGGTGAACATCTTTATTCGACCACTCGATAATTGGCAGAAGCTTAAAGCGCGTGCCATGAATCGCCAGTATCGGCAACGCCTCACGGGTACTGGCTTGGCTGCGTCTAAGCCCTGCAAACCAAGTGCCGACCTCAAGCTCGGCTAAAGCACGTTGCATAGGCTCAACTTTGTTTAACCGGTTGTATTGCTCTAGTCCGTTTACCCCTTGCTCCCACAACTGGCCAAAGCGCGCCTCTTGCCATGCCGATGTCATCACTGCTTGGTACACTTTTAAATTCAGTGATAAACGCTCTGTCAGTTCGTCGATAAACTGATAAGTCTCAGGAAATAAATAACCCGTATCCGTCAGAATAACCGGAATATTCGCCTGTGCCTGGCTCACCATATGCAGCATCACTGCGGCTTGAATACCAAAACTTGACGACAGCGCATGATTACCGGGCAAATAAGTTAAGCCCCATAACACTCGCTCTTGTGCGCTCAATCCGGCTAAGAACTGATTTATGCGCTCAAGCGCTATCGTTTGCTCGGCCTTAGGCGTACTCAATAGCGCCGTTAACTCGGCCGTGCTGACCACAGTCGGCACTATATCACTGGTTTTTTGCTCAAGATCAGCCATGAAAATCCTTAGCGGCATCAATCACCGCCTTCACAACGCCCACGCGGACGGTGAAGTTACCAAAGGTTTCGCCTGCATCACGCTGGGCGGCGTAGCGGCCAAACAGGGCATCCAATTCGGCGAGAATTTCCGCCTCTTGGATATTTTCTCTGTGCATCTTGTTCAGACGAGTCCCTTCAAAGCTTGCGCCTAAGTACAAGTTGTAACGGCCTGGCGCTTTACCCACAAGCCCAATTTCAGCGGCAAATGGACGTGCACAACCGTTAGGACAACCCGTCATACGCACCACAATCGCTTGTTCGCTGATGCCGTGTTTTGCCTGCAGCGCATCTATATGATCGATAAACTCAGGGAAGTAACGCTCAGCTTCCGCCATTGCTAATGGACAGGTTGGCAACGCCACACAGGCAATCGAGTGACCGCGGGTTTGCGTTAACACTTGGCCCAGTAGTCCGTGTTTGCGAGCTAAGCCTTCAATCGTGGCTTTATCTTCTGCCGCCACACCTGCGATGATCATGTTTTGATTCGAGGTCATGCGGAAATCGCCTTTGTGGATCTTAGCAATTTCACGCAGCCCCGTTTGCAGGGTCTGGCCCGGTAAATCCTTAATGCGGCCGCTTTCGATAAATAGGGTTAAATGCCACTTACCGTCAACGCCTTCGACCCAACCATAACGGTCGCCGCGATCGCCAATCACGACATCACGCTTAGGTTCAAATTTTACTCCTGCACGCAGTTCAACTTCGGCTTTGAACTTTTCATAGCCGTGGTCGACGATAGTGTACTTAAGGCGCGAACGCTTACGATTAGAGCGATTGCCCCAGTCGCGTTGCACTGTCATGACAGCTTCAGCAAACTTCATCACGTCTTCAGTTTTGATAAAACCAAAGTCGTCAGCCAGGCGTGGAAAGGTTTCTACTTCGCCGTGGGTCGAGCCCATGCCGCCGCCCGCCGTTAAGTTAAAGCCAACTAGCTCGCCGTTTTCGGCAACAGCAATAAAGCCTAAATCGTTGGTGTAAACGTCAACATCGTTATCAGGAGGAACCGCAACCGCCATTTTGAACTTACGTGGCAGATAGGTTTTGCCATAGACAGGTTCGACGGTTTCATCTTCGGTAGAAAGTAACTTTTCTTCATCTAACCAGATTTCGGCATAAGCACGAGTATGTGGCAACAGATGATCAGACAGTTGTTTCGCCACCGCATAGGCCTGCTCATGCAGTTTCGATTCCACCGGATTGGGGTTACACATCACGTTACGGTTAACGTCACCACAAGCGGCAATCGAATCCAGCGCTTCACGATCTAAGTCTTGAATAATGGTCTTCAAGTTACGCTTAGGAATACCGTGGTATTGGAAGGTTTGACGGGTCGTCAAACGAATGCTGTTCGAGCTGGTGAGCGTCGAGGCAATTTTGTCCACGCCTAACCATTGCTGCGGAGAACAAATACCGCCAGGTACACGGGCGCGCAACATAAAACTATATAAAGGTTCGAGTTTTTGCTCTTTACGTTCGTTACGTAAATCGCGGTCATCCTGCTGGTAGAAGCCATGAAATTTGATCAGCTGCTGATCGCCGTCACTGAAACTGCCAGTCACAGAAGAATCTAAACCTTCTTTGATGGTCCCTCGCAGGTAATCACTGTCGGTCTTTAGGTATTCATTTAACGCTAACTTTTGCTCACTCATGGCAACTGCCTCTTAAAATTGGGTTCGCTGGCTGCACAGGTCATCACGTGTGCAGCTTTAGCTATTCTTATGTGTTTCTTATCTGCGCAACGGTTGAGATTAATACACGTCTTTTTGGTAACGTTTATCGCTGCGCAGGGTTTCAAAATAGGCTTCGGCAGCTTCGGTATTCAAACCACCGACTTCGACTGCCACCTCAATCAAGGCTTGGTGAACATCTTTCGCCATACGTTCAGCATCACCACAAATATAAAGATGCGCGCCATTTTGCAACCATTGCCACAGGGCTTGGCCTTGCTCTTTAATGCGGTGCTGCACATAAATCTTATGGGCTTGATCGCGTGAGAACGCCACATCGATACGGCTGAGATCGCCATTTTTCAAATACTGTTGCCACTCAGTTTGATACAAGAAATCCTGCTCAAAGTGAGGATTGCCGAAGAATAACCAGCTATCACCTTGGATCCCTTGTGCTACGCGCTCCTGCATAAAGGCACGGAAGGGCGCAACACCGGTACCAGGCCCCACCATGATCACCGGTGTTTCTGGATTTTCAGGCAAACGGAAATGCTTGTTCGACTCAACATAAACCTTAACTTGCGTGCCTTCCTGCGCAGATGCTAAGAAGTGTGACGCACCGCCAAAACGTGCTGAGCCATGGCGCTCATCTTCCACTAAGGCCACAGTTAAGTGGACTTCTGTTTCAACTTCGCTTTGACTTGAGGCGATAGAGTAAAGTCTTGGCGTTAATGGACGCAGTAGCTCAAGCAGTTTTGCTGCATTTAAGGTTACTGAGTTATTTGATAATGGATACTGAGTAACTAAATCGGCAAATTGATGCTTAAGGATAAAGTGGCGCACTTGTTCTTTATCTTCGCTCAATGCCAGCAGTTCAGTGCTGCCGCTCAATTCGGCCCAAGCTTTGACTAATCCAGGGTATAACTGAGTCAATTCTTTCTTATCAACCAAAGCCTGCTTAAGGGACAAGGATTCAGTACCAAGGGTCACTAACTCATCGGCGGCTAATGACAAACCCGCTAAGACTTCATCGACTAACACTTCGTTATTACTAAACCACACACCAAGGGCATCACCCGCTTGATAGGTTAAGCCTGAGTCGCCAAGGTCGATTTCAACATGGCGCACATCTCGGTCTGATCCACGGCCGGTAATTTTTTGGCTCACAAGCACTTCGGCGCTATAGGGGTTTTGCTTAGTAAATTCACTTTCGCCAATCGCTTTAGCGGTGCCGATGGATACCACACTGGCGGACGAGGTTTCGATTAGCGGCTTAACGGCCTCTAATACATCGGCGTGCCACTGGCCCGCGGCAGCTTCATAATCCACATCACATTCAATTAAAGGTAATAGTGATTTAGCACCCAGCGCTGCTAGGCGGGCATCGAAGTCTTTACCGGTTTGGCAGAAAAATTCATAGCTAGAATCCCCCAGCGCCAGCACTGAGTAATGTAAATTGTCTAACTTAGGGGCACGTTTCGATGCTAAAAACTTGTGTAATTCAATCGCATCATCCGGCGCTTCACCTTCACCATGGGTGCTGACCACCAATAAAAGCACAGCTTCTTGCTTTAATTGGCGAACATTGTATTCGCCCATTGAAGCCAGATTGACCGCATAACCTTGCGCCTGCGCCTTATCGGCGAGCGCTTTAGCGACACCACGGCCATTACCCGTTTGGCTGCCATAGAGAATAGTCACAGTTTGAGCCGTTTGCGCCTGTGCGGCAGGCGCTAATTGGCCCGCATTGGCTGTGGCAGCAAGATAGCCACTCACCCAGGCCAATTGCACAGCACTTAACTCAGAAGTGAGTTGTTTTAGCTTATCGACTTGTCCTTGAGACAATGGCGAAGCCAGCGATGAAAGTTCTTTTAACAACATGAGACGGCCCTATGACAGTGTAATGTCCACAAGCTTATCGCGGTTTAAGAAAAGCAAAAAAGAATAAAATAGGATTTTTAATTCCATTTTGGAATATACAAAGTGCAAAATTTAAGCTACAAAAGTGTGCACTGGTTAAAAGTTTTTGATCCGACCAGTGCAGAAACGGCCTGCTTGAGAAATATGCACTTGTGCCAAGCTAAAGTATTGCCACAATGGTCATGAGCCTGTCGAACAATAATTTCTGTTGCCCACAGAATAGTTTGTTTTAAAAACAAAAAGTGTCCATCCTAGATTGAATGCCCTAACTGACTCGAATCACCCGCCGAATAAACGCTGGTGACGACAGATTTTGCAGTTGAGTACGATGAAGGAAGAACAGCAGGCGGAACGATTATATAAACCATCAGGGAGTAGTCATGCAGATTGGAATACCGAGAGAAAGTCTCGCCGGTGAAACTAGGGTCGCCGCGACCCCAGCCACCGTTGAGCAGCTTAAAAAACTCGGCTTTGAAGTTGTTATTGAGGCCAATGCGGGTCAACTGTCAAGTTTCGATGATGCAGCCTTTGAAGCTGCAGGCGCGAAGGTGACAACAAACGTTTGGCAAGCCGATCTGATCTTTAAGGTCAATGCGCCAAGCGACGCCGAAATTGAACAAATCAAAGACGGGGCGACTATCGTCAGCTTTATTTGGCCCGCACAAAACCCTGAGCTGGTTGCGAAGTTATCTAAACGTAAGATCAACGTGATGGCAATGGACATGGTGCCACGCATCTCCCGCGCCCAGTCACTTGATGCCCTCTCCTCTATGGCAAACATTGGTGGATATCGCGCCGTTGTTGAAGCCGCACATCAATTTGGCCGTTTCTTTACTGGCCAAATTACCGCTGCTGGTAAAGTACCGCCCGCCAAAGTGTTAGTCATTGGTGCTGGTGTAGCTGGCCTTGCCGCCATTGGTACTGCTGGTTCGCTTGGCGCCATAGTGCGCGCCTTCGATACCCGCTTAGAAGTGGCCGAGCAAATCGAATCTATGGGCGGCCAATTCCTTAAACTGGATTTTGGTAACGAAGAAGGTGGTTCATCGGACGGTTATGCTAAAACCATGTCGGATGAATTTATTGCCGCCGAAATGGCACTGTTTGCCGAACAAGCCAAAGAAGTCGATATCATCATCACCACAGCGCTAATCCCTGGTCGTCCAGCGCCTAAGCTCATCACCAAAGCCATGGTCGATAGCATGAAGAGCGGCTCAGTGATCGTCGATTTAGCCGCTGCGACGGGTGGTAACTGCGAATACACGCAATCGGGTGAGCTGTTTGTTACTCCTAACGGCGTAAAAGTGATTGGTTATACCGACCTTCCCGGTCGTCTACCGGCGCAATCCTCACAGCTTTACGGCACTAACTTAGTCAACCTGATGAAGTTAATGTGTAAAGAAAAGGACGGCACAGCCAGCATCAACTTTGATGATGTAGTCATGCGCAATATGACAGTGATTAAAGAAGGTGAAGTGACCTTCCCGCCACCACCGATTTCGGTTTCTGCGGCGCCGGCAAAACCAGCGGCGAAAATCGAGCCTAAAAATACCGCCCCGAAGGCGCCATCTAAGCTCAAATACGTGCTCGCCGCCTTAGGCGTTGCAGGGTTTGCTGCCGTGGCATCGGTAGCACCACCAGAGTTCCTGTCGCATTTCACAGTATTCTTGCTGTCCTGCGTTGTTGGCTATTACGTGGTATGGAACGTATCCCACTCACTGCATACGCCTCTAATGTCAGTCACTAACGCGATTTCGGGCATTATCGTGGTCGGCGCCCTACTGCAAATCGGTCAGGGTTCAACTTTGGTCACTGTACTGGCGTTTATCGCCGTGCTGATCGCCAGTATTAACATCTTCGGTGGCTTTACCGTCACTCAGCGCATGCTGAAGATGTTCCGTAAGGATTAAGGGGGTTTAACGTGTCTCAAGGACTGGTAACAGCAGCTTACATTATTGCCGCCATTCTCTTCATCTTCAGTCTCGCGGGACTGTCGAAGCAAGAGACGGCAAAACACGGCAATTTATTCGGTATCTTAGGTATGGCAATCGCCCTACTGGCTACCATTTTCAACCCCGATACTAACGGAATTGCGTGGATCTTAATCGCTATGGTGATTGGCGGCGCGATTGGTATCCGTTTAGCACTAAAAGTCGAAATGACTGAAATGCCTGAACTGGTTGCTATATTGCACAGCTTTGTAGGTATGGCCGCGGTATTAGTGGGTTTCAACAGCTTTATCGACTTACACCCACAGGAAGTCTCACAAGTCGTGGTGGCTGTCGGTGGTGATATCAATACGACCCTCGCCGCAGTACAAGATGCACTAAGTGAAGCGGTGAAGACCGCCAGCAAAGAGCACCTCACTGGCGCTATGCTTAACATTCACTTGGTCGAAGTCTTCCTCGGGATCTTCATCGGTGCGGTGACCTTTACGGGATCTATCGTTGCCTTTTGTAAGTTACGCGGACTGATTTCATCTAAACCTCTGATGCTGCCACATCGCCACAAGCTAAACCTAGTCGCAGTGCTAGTGTCTTTCGCCCTGTTGGTGTACTTCGTTCAGACAGGTGGCACTATGCCAGCACTGCTGTTGATGACCTTGATTGCCTTCGCCTTTGGCTGGCATTTGGTGGCATCCATTGGCGGCGCGGATATGCCAGTGGTTGTATCTATGCTGAACTCCTACTCAGGTTGGGCTGCGGCAGCGGCAGGCTTTATGTTGTCGAACAACCTCTTGATTGTGGTCGGCGCGTTAGTGGGTTCATCGGGTGCTATTCTGTCTTACATCATGTGTAAGGCCATGAATCGCTCATTTATTTCAGTTATCGCGGGCGGCTTTGGCACAGATGGTGTGGCCTCGACTGCCGATGAAGAAATGGGTGAATACCGTGAAACCAACGCAGAAGATGTGGCGGATATGCTGAAAAATGCCACTTCAGTCATCATCACTCCGGGTTACGGTATGGCAGTGGCGCAGGCGCAATATCCTGTTGCGGAAATCACTCAAAAACTACGTGATCGCGGCGTGAAAGTGCGTTTTGGTATCCATCCAGTTGCTGGTCGATTACCAGGCCATATGAACGTACTGCTCGCTGAAGCGAAAGTCCCCTACGATATCGTGCTCGAAATGGACGAAATCAACGAAGACTTTAAAGACACAGATGTCGTGCTCGTTATCGGCGCCAACGACACGGTTAACCCCGCGGCAATGGAAGATCCAGGCAGTCCAATCGCAGGTATGCCAGTGCTGGAAGTGTGGAAAGCGCAAAACGTGATTGGCTTTAAACGTTCGATGAACACAGGTTATGCCGGCGTGCAAAACCCACTGTTCTTCAAAGAAAATACCCAAATGTTGTTTGGGGATGCTAAGGCCAGTGTTGAAGCCATTTTAAAGGCACTTTGAGCTTGATTTAATATCAACAGAGTAAAAATCGTTTAGGCGATAAACACTATTCTAAGGAAATGAAGGGAGCCACTGGCTCCCTTTCTTTTCACATTTTTTTAAGCCTATTAAGCTAGTCTCTGCGCCAATATGATGCGAGGCTTATCTGCCTACAATGCTGATATGCTTAATGTAAGCTAAAACAGTAAGTTAAATCTAAAGCTGGTTTAAGGAAATAATAAATGTTGCTTGGGCTGTTTATCCTGTCTGCCGTATTAATCAAAACCTCATTACTCGGGCTTGGCTGGATATCGATTACTATCGGCCTGAGTGGGTACCTATTTTGTCGATGGTTTAATATCAAGTTAGATATCAAACTGATTGATAAATTTAAACGACTCTTTATCACTGGCGCGGCTCTGCATCTTCTCGTCTATATCGGCTTAATCACTAAGCTTTTCCTTATCGACAGCTTTGAAGACTTGCCCACATTCCTGATAAGTCACTTAGTCTTCCACCACGCAATCAGTGCCGTGATTGCTGCTGCATTAACCTTCTTGGCGATTCGCATCTATCTACAACAGCAAAAATTAACTCAAGCCTATCGACAGAAATTAAGCTAACTCAACAAGGTTTTGATGACAAATGCAGACGAATAAAAGCTGGGTAAATTCATCATTAGCTTAAGTGCCATAAATAATGGGGGGGACTAAAGCAGACCATGTAGAAGTGTTGTCAGCAACACTGAATTCATCAATGGATTCAAACATCAGGGATAAGAATGGCCCCTGATGTTTGGTGGGAGTTAAGCCAAGATACGTTAGTCGACGGCAATATCGTTATCTTTAAGCTCTTTTGACAGGGTTTCATAATTCGTTTTGAGTTTTGGCAAAGTATCTTCTTTGATTTTACTCAATACATTTTGCAACTGATCCTTACCGTAAGAAACGCTATAGTGACGGGTTTCAATATTGCTAATGATCTTCTCAGACTCTAAATACAAACGACGAATATCAGACAAAATATCACTCGGTGTTTCTAGCGCATTGGCAGAATAGCGCATGTTATCCCAGACAAATAATCCCATCTGTGGATGCATTTTCACTAAACTATTACTACTTACAGTCTCAACTGTGTCAGCGTAATGACTCAAGATTTCAACATTGTCACTCACTTCGTCATATAGGGCATGACGCAGATGATAGTTATTCTGCATATTGCTCAGGGCATCAAATTTAATTGCCTGTGACAACCCTTCTTGCGCGGCTAAATACACGCCAACAACAGTCGCAATGATTATAAAAATCTGACTCACCCAAAAACTGGTTTTGATAAGCTCAGTGTTATCAAGCTTAATGGCGCGTTTAGGCATATCTGCCTCATTAGAGATGGGGGTCATGTCCATATGTTTTATCCTGTCAAATCAAGAGTACAAGGCAATATCACTAACTTAAATCATTATTGAGTGGTCATCCTACACTATTGGGGTATGACTTACCTCAGTACAAATCACGATTTTTACCCACAAAAAAGGAGCCATTAGGCTCCATTTTTATATTCATTGGTCAGTCTATTATGCTGCTTTTGCCACATCAAAATTGGATAGCAACATCACAGCTGTACGGCCTAATAAATGGTTGATCGTGCGATCGCCCGCTAAGCCTAACTCAGCAATCGCTTGCTGACGCGCTGTGCTCACCGCTCTAAAGAGGGTGATTTCATTATTCGCACCACCACAAAGACTAAAGAACAGTCTCAATACTGCGCGGTAATGTTCTTCCTGCATTGCCTGCATCCAGGATGTTTCCAATGCTTCTTGGCTGGAAAAATCCAGCGCAGCAACAAATAGATTGCCGATACGACTATCTAAACGAACAAGAAAATCGCTTTTGCGTGGAAAATGGTGACTAATACCTGTGCGACTAATACCCGTTGCTTCAGATAACGTAGTATAAGACATAGTCTCAAAGCCGATAGTCAAAATTTGTCTTAACGCTTCATCCATAATTTGATTTATGGTTTGCTCAGTTTGTACTCGCGAGCGCTTAGCCATAGTAATGTCTCCCCTCTTATTTTTAGGGGGAAAGCTTACCAAAGCCGCTCAGGGATTACTGCTGTTCACTGGGCCGTAACCAGCGTATTTCACTTTTGTTCAGCTAGGGTTCAGTTTAAAACAGGCTTCACCACTGATTCAATTAACACATTCATAACATTGAATTTTGTACCAACCAGTTATGTGCTTTTTCTTCGCCCATGAGTAAAACGAACGTCGGTTGGAGATAGTGCCCAAGATCGGCTTTTCGCCAAAATAGATATTCAGGAAGGGGTTGCAATACACTCGCGCCAAAAGTGCGTTGCATTAAGCTCGAATACTCACCTAATAATCTCGGCTCTAATTGCTCGGCTTTAGGGTAAAAATTCGTTAAAAAGTCCCGATACTCGGCAAATTTAGCCACTTGAGCAACATCATATCGATGCAACACTTGTATCAACATTGGCGAGCTCCAATGCGACAAATATTGCGGGCTTGTTAATGCATCAAGGTTGCGTCTGTGGTATTGCTGCCACGCCAAGGCAAAATCATTTTTCTCCCGTGCGATACGCCAAACCAAATAAATGTCAGCTAGCCATTCATGTTGATATGCACTCAAGTGAGTCGGTAACACAGAGCCTTGCAGAGCAAGGTTCTCCAAATGACCGAGCTCATGCCATAGGGTTAATTGTGGCTGTTCAAGCAAAGGTAATTGGTAGGTCACCATATCGACACTGGCTAACTGTACTTGCGGTGTCCGCTGCTCATTCACTAAGACTAGGCCCGCAATCTTATTGTCATCGACGGGCATGACCATGGCACTTCTGCGGCCTAAATCAAGCCTAAATTGTTCGAGAGTTGCAGGAAGCTGCACCAACACTTGCTCTGGCAATAATGCCAAGCAAGTATCAAGTTCAGGTAAAGGGCAAATCAAAGCCTGCTTATCGGCAATGGGCGTCCAAGTCAGGCTAGATACGAATGCCAGAGCGACTAAGCTCACTGATTCGCCATGATATTTTGTATAATCGCTGTCGTTGATATGCCATCCTCAAAGCCCAGCACTTGCACTTGGCCACCGGCGGCAATCACTTCAGCGCCACCAGCAATATCCTCAAGCTTATAATCACCACCTTTGACCAGCAGATTTGGCAGCAATCGAGTAATGATGCGCTGCGGCGTATCTTCACTAAAAGGCACAACCCAATCGACAGAAGCTAAGCCAGCGAGCACAGCCATACGACGATCAACCTGATTAACTGGACGGCCTTCACCCTTGAGGCGTTTAACCGAGGCATCATCGTTTACCGCGACGATCAAACGATCGCCCAAAGCTTTCGCCTGTTTAAGATAGCTCACGTGGCCCGCATGTAAAATATCAAAGCAACCATTAGTCATCACCACACGTTCACCGCGTAGTTTGGCTTGCTCTAAGGCGTAGGCCAGTTGATCTTCACTCACCACCCCAAAACCCGATTCTCCATGGTGCAAAGCTAGGGCTTCAATAAGCTCAATGCGGCTCACGGTAGAAGTGCCAAGTTTACCGACCACAACGCCAGCGGCGGTGTTCGCAATTGCGCAAGCCTGCGGTAAATCGGCGCCCGCGGCTAATGAGGTTGCTAAGGCTGAAATCACAGTATCGCCAGCCCCCGTCACATCATAGACTTCACGGGCAACGGTAGGAATGTGCAACTCAGGCGCATTAGCGGTCACTAAGGTCATGCCCTTTTCAGAGCGGGTCACTAAAATGGCATCAAAATGATGTTGCTTGAGTAAGCCACGGGCTTTTTCCAGCAGATCGGCTTCAGAGGTCACAGTGCCAACAACGGCTTCAAACTCACTCATATTGGGGGTAATTAGCGACGCGCCATGATAACGACCAAAGTCACTGCCCTTAGGATCGACTAATACCATCACACCTTTCGAACGCGCTAAAGCAATAAAATCTCGCGGCTGATCGATAGCGCCCTTAGCATAGTCAGATAACACCACGACATCGACAGAATCGAGTAAGGCCTCGGATTGTTTCAATAAACGCACGCTATCGGCCTTGTCGAAGGCTTCTTCGAAATCGAGGCGGATAAGCTGCTGATTACGTGATAACACCCTCAGCTTAGTGATGGTTGGTTTATCAGCAATACTTAACCATTGGGGTTCAACCCCTAAAGTTTGCACGCCGAGCGTTAAGGCATGGGCAGTATCGTCTTGACCGACGAGCCCAGCAAGTTGGACTTGCCCCCCTAAGGTCGCGATATTGAGCGCCACGTTGGCCGCGCCGCCGGGTCTGTCTTCGACTTGATTAATCTTCACCACAGGTACGGGGGCTTCAGGGGAGATACGTCCCGTAGGGCCAACCCAATAGCGGTCTAACATCACATCGCCGACGACTAACACTCTGGCTTTTTCAAATGCTGGCAGAGAAACCTTCATAGTGCTCTTATCTTTATGCAGAAATTAAACCGTGATTGTACCTAATTTTCAGCAAAAATTGAGTTAGAATGAGCAGTAATTTTCAAAAGTAGTGAGTATTTTTGTGGTCGAGAAAGCCGAGTTTTCATCTTCTTTATATCATCCTAAGCATTGGCCCATGTGGTTTGGCGTATTTTTGATGCGTTTAACTCAGCTTCTACCGCTTCCTTGGCAGATGACGCTGGGTAAGGGATTGGGTCGCTTAGTGATGAAATTCGCAGCTGGCCGCACCCACACAGCGCGCCGTAACTTGACCCTCTGTTTCCCTGAAATGACGGAAGCACAGCGAGAAGATTTACTCACGCGTAACTTTGAAGAAACGGGCAAAGCCATTTTCGATACCATCAATGCATGGTGGTGGCCCGATGAAAAAGTGCAGCAGCACATGAGTATCAAAGGCGAAGAACACGTACAAGACACGTTAAATGCTGGCCACGGCGTGATCCTCTTTGCCGTGCATTGTTTACCGCTGGAAATGGGCGCACGTATCTTCGGCCAATTCCAACCCGGCGTGGGGGTTTATCGCCCACACAATAATCCTGTGATGGAATACCTGCAGGTCAAAGGCCGTTTACGCTCGAATAAAGGTCTTGTTTCTAAACGCGACTTGCGCCAAATGATACGCTGCCTACGCAATCCCGATGTGATTTGGTACACGGCCGATCAAGACTTTGGCCGTTCCAGCGCGGTATTTATCCCATTTTATGCCATGCCAGATGCGGCAACGATTACCGGTGCCACCACGTTAGCTAAACTCGGCAAAGCCAAAGTCCTGCCTTTTTTTGTGGAACGTACTACAGATGATAAAGGCTATCGAATTGAAGTGATGCCACCGCTGGATAATTTCCCCTGTGAAGATGAATTAGCCGACGCGATTCGCGGTAACAAGATTATCGAATCCATCATAGATAAAAACCGCGCCCAATATATGTGGTTACATCGCCGCTTTAAGACCCGTCCCGACCCAACGGACAAATCTTTATATCAATAAGCTCAATTAGCTTTGAATACAAAAATGCCAGCAAATAAGCTGGCATTTTTTATGGTGACTTTCGATAGTAAGGACCATCTAGCACATAGGATTAGAGCGCATTCTCAGTCGGTAAACGAATACCTACGTTAGTGACTTTACCTTCATACAGCCCCGCCACCACCCAATGCAACGATTGCCAGTGGAACTGATCCCCAAGTACAGGATTGGCGCCAAGCTGAGATACCACCAGATCGGCGACCGTCATATCGTCGGCGAGATTATCTAAACTCAAGCCATAAATTGGTGCGAGATCCGCAAGCTTAACGTCTGTTTCAATAAAGAAATCACCGAAGAATCGTTGTACTTCTTTATTTTCTGGCGCTTGGCTAAAGAGGTTACTCAAGGCTTCTAAACTTTTCTCCTGACCCAGCACACAGAGTATATCGCCCGCCTCGAGACGAGTGCTACCCGATGGATGCAGCAAAGTGTCATCCCTAAATACCGCCGCAATCCGTGTCCCATCTGGCATAGCCAAGCGCTTTAGTGGCTCACCAATACACCACTTACTTTCACTCAAACGATAGACAAACACTTCCCATTCGCTGCTCGGGTAAATTTCAACTCCCGAGCGCGAAACGGGTAACGGCTTTGGGGGCAGTTCCACCTTAGCTAAACGCGCTGCTGTGGTCAAAGATGCACCTTGAACCAGCAACGACACTAATACAACGAAGAAGGCTAAGTTGAAGTACAACTGAGCACCCGGTAAGCCCGCCATCATAGGAAATACTGCTAAGATGATAGGCACAGCGCCGCGTAACCCCACCCAAGAAATAAACCAGCGATCGCGACTGCTGAAGCTCTTAAATGGCAATAGACTGATCCACACGGCGACAGGGCGAGCAAATAAAATCATTCCGAATGCCAGAGCAAAACCTGGGATCATGATATCGACTAAATCTGAAGGGGTAAGCAATAACCCTAATACGAGGAACATGCCGATTTGACTGACCCAAGTCATACCATCCAGTACGTTCAAAATCGCATGACGGCCACGGGTTGGCTTATTGCCGAGGAACAGACCCACTAAGTAAATCGACAAAATACCGCTACCACCCAGTTTGTTGGACGCAGCATAAATAATCAGACCACCGCTTAAAACTAAAATAGAGTACAGACCATCAGCTAACTTGCTTAAATTGACGAGCTTCCACAGCATCCAGCCGCCGCCCAAACCTAAACAGATCCCCAGACCAAATTGCTTAATAAAGCTAATAAGCATAAAGCTGAAGGACAACTCACTGTCGACATTGGCAAGAATGGCAATCAAGGTTACGGTTAAGAATACCGCCATGGGATCGTTACTGCCGGACTCAATTTCTAAGGTCGCACCAACCCGCTCGTTAAGGCTACGCCCTTTAAGCAGGGAAAATACCGCAGCGGCATCGGTCGAGCCCACAATCGCGCCCACAAGCAAACCTTGCAACCAATGCAAGTCGAACAACCATGCGGCCATCATGCCGGTAATACTGGTCGTAATGGCAACGCCAAAGGTCGCCAACGATAATGCAGGCCATAGCGCCACCCTAAAACTGGCAACGCGGGTGCGCATACCGCCATCGAGTAAAATAATCGCTAAGGCTAAGTTACTGACTAAATAGGAAGTTGAATAATCATCAAACTGGATTCCACCAACGCCATCTTCGCCAGCCAAAATACCCACAGCGAGGAAAATCAATAAAATAGGGATGCCCAAACGGGAAGACATAGGACTAAGTAAAACACTCACTGCTGTAAGCAAGGCGCCAATCAGAAAAAAACTATTGATGGAATCTGCATCCACAAACGCCTCCTTAATACAGGTTGTTTAGTTAAACGATAGACAAATCACCGAGGTTAAAAATGACTCAACTCACAATTTTATGATTTTATATTAGCACAAAAATATCGAATTATTGGAGCGTTAAATATTAAATTTCAATCATCTACATAAAAAATGTCATAAAACCAACTTTCTATTAACCTTTAGATAAAAGCTAACGTAAAACCTAAAGGATAGCAGAACATCTCCACACGACTTAATAAGAATTAAAATAAATAAATATCAAATAGTTAAAAATAACAAACAGAACGTAAACTCAAATCATTCAAGCAAAACTCAGCTCACAAACCTGTATAAACTAACGGTATCATAGCCAATTTAGTACCAGATAAAATAATGTCGTGTAAAGGGTGAATATTTGAGCATTATTCTTAAGCTAATTGTTTTAACTCCATTTATTTGCCAATGAGATGATTTAAACTCACTTTATCCGATGAGCAATAGCCTTGTCAGAAAAGGACCGCACTCTGTTTTCCCAAAACAAATCAATTCCAGTAACGCCATACATGCTCGCCATTCAAACAGACGCGTTTTAGATTGGTTAATTTTTTCATCAAGCAGGAAGGCATGCACAAGACAATTGAGTACAGCAGGTTTTAACGACAAGACTAAATACTGACAATTGACGCCGCCAAGGAAAACCGTTAAAACAAAAAATTAAGCGATAAATACGCCGTACTGATCATATTTCAGTTGAAATAATGTCCAAAATAAGGAAGGATGCGAGCTTCGCGCGCCAGTGCATTTTGCTCGTCAAATTGCCGCTCTCGTTTTAAGAGAGAAAGCTGCGTTAAACACGCTTTTTTATTAACAGGAATCGTAGTATCCGCTTATGAGTATGCTTCGCACCACAGCTTTATTATTGACTTTGGTTTTCCCTAGTCTGTCCGCTTTAGCAACGGAATATCCTTTACCAGCCGCCCAAAGCAGGCTAATTGGCGAGAACCAGTATTATACGGTTCCAGAGGGTAAACACACTCTCGAAGATATCGCAGCCAAATACCAGCTTGGTCTCAGTAACCTACTCGAAGCTAACCCAGGTGTGGATCCATTTCTGCCAAAACCAGGTAGCCAACTGATCATTCCATTGCAATTGATCCTGCCAAACGCTCCCCGTGAAGGCATAGTGATCAACGTGGCTGAAATGCGTTTGTATTACTATCCAAAAGGCAAAAAGACTGTTGAAGTGTTGCCTATTGGTATTGGCCAAATCGGTAAAGACACACCAGAAAACTGGGTGACCACTGTACAACGCAAGCGTGCGAACCCAACTTGGACGCCCACACCGCGCATTCGTAAAGAATATGCTGCTAAAGGTGAAATCCTGCCAGCGGTATGGCCAGCCGGTCCAGATAACCCTATGGGACTGTATGCGCTGTATATCGGCAACTTGTATGCGATTCACGGTACTAACGCGAGTTTCGGTATCGGTTTGCGTGTCAGTCAAGGTTGTGTGCGTTTACGCCATGAAGATATCGAGCATCTATTCAAGACTGTACCAGTGGGAACCCGGGTACAATTTGTGAACCAGCCGATTAAAGCAACCGAAGAGCCAGACGGTAAACGCTACTTAGCCGTGCATCAACCATTGTCTCGCACTGTGGCGGAGTTTGAATCAAATGAGCCCGTTGCGATATCACTGCCAAAAGAGATCGCTAAGTTTATCGCTAAAGCTGACACTGATTCTTCTGTGATCAAGAAGCTACTCGATGAACGTACTGGTGTACCAATGCGAATTAATCAATAATTCACTGGCGAGTACCACCTAAAAAAATACCCGCAATCTGCGGGTATTTTTTTGTCATGTCAGGCTATTCAATAACGTAATAGACTAACATATCAATCACATAAAGGTGCACACAGGGCCAAGAAGTGAGTCATAGCGGCACTGTTTGCTAATACGCGTTGATCGAAGTTTTGCAACGCAGGCGTTTCAGTACAAGCACCGACACGAGCACCACTTCGTACTAAACAAGCTTCAAAAGACGTATCAAAATGATTGAAGATCAAACCATCCTTAACAGGACACCCATCAATCTCACCGTCTACCGCAATCGGGAAATAACCACCTAAAGTATCGCGCAGATCGAGACTAAAACGTCCAGGCACTTGGCTTGGCTCAAAAGAATACACATAGGCTTCACGACTCAAGACATCTTCATGGCAAGTTAAAATACCATCTCGACTCGCAGCAAGCAGTAACTGTGCGTGCTCTAACAATAGCTTACCTTCAACCGATGTATGTTCATTCGCTTTAGGTTTACCGTTCTCAAATACAAAACCACGATTTGGGTTTTCGCCGTATTTATTAAATCTATGACCACGACTGAATCCAGTAGGATTGACGAGAGGCAATAAACTCAAGTTCACCCGTTCAAATAGGTCTGCTGAAGCTTCACTCAAAAAATGCAACAAACCCCATGGGCCTGCAGATTCTTCGCCATGAAATCCTGTGCTGATCAATAAAGAAGGTAAGCCTGACTTAGCGGCTGGTGACTGATACAAGCTAACATCGTATTTACCCACTTCACCCAATGTTTTCTCAACCATGCCCAAACGGGTCATTTCCTGCTCAAGCAGCAGATAGAAATTATCAATATCAGTGCTTTCACAGTTAAAAATATCGCTTTTCCACTGAAAGGATTCGAACGGAGATCTGCTTACCATATCTTGTACTTATGCCAGAAAAAGAACTGTGC
This sequence comes from Shewanella sp. SM101, assembly GCF_025654465.1. Classification (NCBI taxonomy): domain Bacteria; kingdom Pseudomonadati; phylum Pseudomonadota; class Gammaproteobacteria; order Alteromonadales; family Shewanellaceae; genus Shewanella; species Shewanella sp. SM101. Next base: position 95,084 of record NZ_JAKKRH010000009.1, on the reverse strand, counting down.
CATCATAGCAGTTCTTTTCAAAAACTGAATGCTATTCAACTGATTTCGATGAAATCCGAGCAGTCGTCGACAGTGGTGCAATCTGTATCGATACCTGCGAATGTATCAATTGCCTGTCGTTAATGGTATCCAGCTTGAGTAAGACATTTGACAAATTAAAAAATAAGCTCGGCAGGACGCACTTATGAAAACTCAAATCACCTTTTTTATCGCCCTTTCGGCCAGTGTTTTCAGTCATACGCTACAGGCCCAATGCCGCACGGAGCAAGATGCGCAAGCCTTATATACGCTCGAAGCGAATATAGAGACCTATACGCTACAAAATGGCCTGACAGTGCGATTACTGCCCATGGTAGATAAACAAACAGTCACAGTCGCCAGCCAATTTAATTTAGGCGCCCGCAACGAAGCCCAAGGTCAGAGCGGTTACGCCCATCTGTTTGAGCACATGTTGTTTAAAGGGAGTGAAAATGCCCCCGGCGATACCTATGCTCAGCAGTTCAGTGCTTTAGGTGCACGTTTTAATGCCAGCACACATTTTGACTACACCAACTACTATGTGACGCTGCCAAACCAAGCATTAGAACTGGGCTTATATCTCGAAGCCGATCGCTTTATCCGCCCTAGCCTTAATGCCACTACGGTTAAAAATCAGCAGGAAACCGTACTGCAGGAAATGGCACAAACCATAGATAATCAGCCCTATATCCGCAGCGCGATGACGTTTTTACTCGAGCAAGTAAAAGGTACTCCTTACGGTCACGGTATTATTGGCAATCGCGAAGATATCTTGCAAGCCACACCAGAAAACCTAACGGCCTTTCACCGTGCTTATTATCGTCCCGATGCGATGCAGCTTTCCCTTGTCGGCAAACTAAGCCCACAAACCCGGCAATGGATTGAGCAAAATTTTGCGGCTTGGTCTAGGCCAACGATTGCTGAACCTGAATTTTCTGAGTTAACAATCCAGCCTAAACAAGTACATGCTGAGTTAGTGGATGAACGCGGACCTTGGCCTGGATTACTGCTCGCTTGGCATACAGTTGGTAAAGATCACCCAGATGCTGCGGCAATTCGGCTGCTAGAAGGCTATTTATTTCAAAACACCGCCAGTGCACTCGCTAAACTCAGTCTGCATAATCCCGAACAAATGCTCAGCTACTCCCTGCCCTTTGAGTTAGAAAATCACGGCATAGCGAATATCGTCTTGGTTCCACGGGCACGGACCTCACTCGATGCCTTAGTGCAAAAAGTATTGGGACTTGTGGCACAAACGCAGCAAGATGCTCTGGATGAAGCAAGTCTTTGCACACTTAAACAAGTGTGGTTAAACAATCAATTACAACAACTGGATGACACGCAGGCCTTAGCCATCAAGCTTTCCGCAACGTCGGCTCAAGATAAAGACCATCCCTTTACCGCACAGTGGCAACGGATCAACGCAGTCACGGCCGACGATATCCAAAGCGTCGCAAAACGGTATTTCAACCAAGATTATGTCCGAGTCGACCTACTGCCACCTTGGTATATTCGCTGGGGTAAAACGCTACTGGAATGGCTGCCTAACGATATGAGTGACAGTTTAGAGGATGCGGTATTATGACGACTCAGACAATGTCAAAGCAGCTACAAGGCTTAATGTTCTGCGCTGTGGCTTTATCACTAAACGCCTGCCAGCAGACGCAAATCGTCTTCACGCCGAGCGAACCGCCGAGTTTAGCCCATTTTGAAACGCCAAACTCTTTAGCCCATTCTTTGCCTAGCTCTTTGAACAATCATTTACCCAAAAGCAGCGTCATTATCCCCGTAACGGATGAAATTTTTACCGATGAAGTCCATACCGAATTGGATTTACCCTATCAGTTACATCGCCTTGCCTCAGTTCAAATGAATAACAGTGTGAGCAACAGGGTCAGTTTAGCGGCTGTGAGCCCGCAAGTTCCCTTCAATAATCCCGATATTTTACAGATTGCCTTTCAAGAAAAGGCCCGCGCACTTGCCATTAGCCGCGCAGATCCCTGTCTTGAGACTTTCAATATGCGTGTCAGCTTGCACAGCATTAATTTAAGCCTCACTTGCCCCGACGATGTTAACCATATCTACGGCTTACTACTGCAATTTTGGCAGCCAGATGCCTTTGTTGATGCGACAACCGCCCCCGTCGATGTCGACAATATTCGCCGTCAACTCAAGCTCAATAAACACTTAAACGCCTTTAGTGGCGCCGAGATAGATAAAGAGTGGCGCGAAAAACTGCTCGGCCCTGAACATCCCTACAATAGAGTGATCAATAATAATGCATTGTTCGATTCGCTCAGCCTAAGGCAACTGCAACAAATCCAACAGCAGGCGGTAACACAAGCACAGTGGCATCTTTTTCTACCCAACTCTTTGGCAAATAACGCTAAATTTAACCTTCAAGCTAGCCTTAAACTGTGGCCAATATTGCCTAATTCAGGGCCGAAAGTGGATAAACTAGAGACAGTAAAGCCTCAGCAAATCAAGAGGATTTACCTTATTGATGCGCCGGGCAGCGTGCAAACCCAAGTCCGCCTAGGCTATGCCATAGATCATGTCCTAAGTGATGCATCAACTCAGCAGCTACTGAACCCACAGGAAGTCGCCTTAAGCTGTCGCAGTTTATCCGCACTCATGGGCCGCAGTTTTTCGGGCAGACTCTACTATGATTTACGGGAAAAACGCGGCCTCACCTATGGCATTTATGGCCAGTGCGCCAATGCACCGCTGTCCAGCAGTATCAAATTTTACGGCAGTACAGCCATAGAACATACGGGCGCGTTTGTGGTGGGCATACTCGATCACCTCGCACTCGTTAAGACGCAAGGTGCTAGCCAAGGTGAAATCGATGCACTTAAAACCTATTTGATCGGTGAAGATTTGCTCAGCCAAGACAACAGCATTCAACGTGAAAACCAATATATCCACCAAGTCGCGACAGGATTAACTCAAGTTGATGTGCAAAAGCTGAATGCAGAGTTGCAAGCTCTAACGCCCGAAAGGCTGCAGCAGTTAGCCAACGGGGCGTTTAGCGGTGAACCATTGATTATCTTGCGGGGCGATGTTGATCGAATTCTTCCTGACTTAAAAACTAAGCTACCAGAGTGGCAGTTTGAAAGGGTTAAGGTTGGCCTAACTGACAACTAAAGCCAAATAATCCTTCTAAAAGATTCAAATGCGCGATCGACAGATTAGAGCTTATTGGTCGCACTGTCACTGGCAGGCGGTGCGCCATTATCACCCTGCGTCATCTGTTCATGGCCTTGTTCCATTTGTTGCAAATCTTCCATCGCCGAATCCTGCTGTATGGCCTGCGGATCAGGATCTTCTGCCGGTAACACCGCCATATTGTCGGCATTCGCGCTATTTGGCGTAGCAGGTTGATCAGTAGCCATACCATTTACGGCCTTAAGCCCCTCGATTGCCGGAGACACCTCAGTTTTCAACGTGCTGTCACTAAGATTCGGTAACCACTCACGCAATTGCTCGGGTCCAAAACTAAAACCTAACGCTATGACGACAGTTGCCACTGCAACATACAGCCAAGGGCGAATCGCCAGATGATCACCTCTTAGTAAAGTGCTTTCACTGGCATATAAATGCGCATCCGAGCGTTGAGCTATTGGCGCGAGTGCTTGTAGCATGTCCGGCAAGGCATCAAGTTCAGGACCTTTAATACGCTGACCAATAAACTGCCCGCCTTCGTAAATCTCCATCTGATGACTGGCGACTGCACCGTCAACCACACCAGAACTGGTAATAATCAACTTATTACAACAGACTCTTCCGCGAAATACGCCGCAAACACGCAGCTCATGACAACTGACTTCACCAGAGATTTCGCCGCCAAGTTCGATCTTAATTTGTCCTGCTGATCTAATCTTGCCCTGCAATTTACCCGCAATGAATGCCGCGCTCTCTAACTGAATGTCGCCCTCAATCAAGGTTTGCGCACTGATAACCGTAATGCCATTGCCCTTACTCGCCATAGGATTCATTCCATATCATTATTTTTGTGACAAAGATGTTATGGTAAAAGTCCTCGAGAATAAAGCACTGGTTTCGCTTAGTATTTAACCTAAGCCCCAGAGCGGGACTTAAGTCACGCCAGCGACTATGTTACCCTGAGCATCTTGCCATATGGCTCCCGAGTACCTGAATATGAGTAACAGGATGCCTCAAAAAGGTGAGTGTTGATATCGCACTAAAACAAAGCTAAAGAACACACTAGCAGCAAACACCGAAAACAAACCGCCAACGAGACCCCGACATGGCACATTCAAGCTCCGCTAGCTCGCAATCGATAACCCCAATCGTGACACCACTTGAAGCGTATCGCGCCAAGGTGAGCATAGATCTCATTGACGATCCCGCGCAGCAACAGGCGGTGTTGGCGCTCGATGTACTATTTAAGCAGTTGATGCTACAGCCACATTCAGCACACTTTCCCCTTATCAACAAACAAGCAATCAAAGGTCTGTATCTGTGGGGCGATGTGGGTCGGGGCAAAACGTTTCTGATGGATTTGTTTTTCGATTGTTTGCCGAGTGAAGGCAAGTTAAGACTGCATTTTCACCGATTTATGGCACGGATTCACCAAGCATTACGCGAACATTCGGGTAAACGAGATCCGTTAACTCTCATAGCTAAAAATCTCGCAAAAGAGTGCAAGGTGCTGTGTTTCGATGAGTTTTTTGTCTCGGACATTGGCGATGCCATGATACTCGCTGGGCTCTTTGAATGCCTATTCAAACAAGGTGTGGTGCTGGTCGCCACCTCAAATATTCCTATTGAGCGCTTATATGAGAACGGCCTGGCTAGACACAGATTTTTACCTTGCATCCAACTGCTGCAAACACACACTCAAATGCTGCATCTCAATGGCAACCAAGACCATAGAATGCACGCCATCAATGCTTCATTAAGCAACGAGATTGGCATTGATAGCGCTGAAGTTAACGCCTCGATTTCCCGCAATATCGGCATTACCGGAACACTCGATTTTGAGCGGATTTTTGACAAGCTAGTGAATAGGTTAACGCCAAATAGACCCAATATGAGCGCTATTGGCATTAGTGATAGCAGAATGAGTAATGCTAGCCTAACCATCTGCAACCGTGAAATCCCTGTGATCCGCGCCGCTATAGCGCCAACAGGCAACTCAGTCGCTTGGTTCGACTTTTATGCCCTATGTGACGGCCCGAGATCCCAACTCGATTACATCGAAATCGCCAGCCGATTTAAGATCTTAATGGTGAGCGGCGTTCCCAAATTAGGCGGCGAAGTGAAAAGCTGGATCCGTGCCCGCGGCACAGAGGACGGTACAGGTGATAACCAAGCCGCAGCCACGGGCGAGCGCAAACTCTCCTATGCAGCCAACGACGACCCAGCACGGCGTTTTATCAGCTTAATTGATGAGTTATACGATCAAAATGTCAGCTTATATCTCAGCTGTGACGTGCCACTGAGTGAACTCTATCAAGGTGGCGCACTCAGTTTTGAATTCCGCCGCACCTACAGTCGATTAATAGCAATGAGTCGAAGTGAATGGCCGTAAAACATTAGCGATTTATCGCTCTGTTGAGTTAGACCAACCCCCTAATATTGATAAGCAAGAAGTTAGCCATCACGATAAAAATTCGAGGAACAATTAGTGACAAGATAATTCATGCATTCAGAATATAACAAGTCAAATACGCTATTTGCAGATACAAGCCTAGAAAGATGAATAAGTACCTAAATTGAAAATCTGCAATCATAGACAAACTAGTACAACAAAAAAATTATAATAATTAAAAATCAAATACATAAAATAGAAAACTCATCTGCCATAATCGATTCAATTCACACAACTAAATGACTCATTACGTTCAATTTGCTTCTAGCTGTTGCTAACCTTGAGTTTTAAGGTACGGTGTAACTTAGTTTCAATTGTTCTAATTTACAGCCTATAGGTTTAAATCGATCAAATTTACAACCTGCAACATAAAAGCTGAAAAATATAATCTATAGTTTATGCAATCAACTAAAGACTCATGATTCTGAATAAGCGCCATGACACTTAGTTCGAAGTATTCGCTAGAAAATATTAAGAACTGCCTTAAACGGAACTATTTTAAATACAGGGACGATTAACTTATGTGGTTACGACAATTTAAGATTGGCTCACGATTAATTGCTGCGTTTGGATTACTTGCTCTTGTGTTGCTACTTCAAGGAATCATGTCATTACAGACGATGTCATCCATGCGATCCACTGCAGAAGAAATTGAAGATAATACCCTACCTACGCTGGTCAGTCTGTCGAGCATCAACCTCAATGTGATGCGCGCTAGGGTGTTTACATTTCGCCTGTTATTAGCAAATTCGGCAGCAGAACTTAACAAAGGACTCGATACATTAAGGCAAATCCGCCAGAGTATTAAAACGGATCAAAAAAACTATGAGCCTTTAATTAGCCTGCCAGGTGAGCAGGAGCTCTATCAAGAATTTAGTGGCAGCCTTGATCTGTATTTAAAGCATCAAGATGAGATGATCAGCAAGCTACAGGCGAATGATGCAGCCGAAGCTAAACGGATCATGGATGATGTCATGATAGTGCAAGCCGAAAAAATGACAAAGACGCTCATTAGCATTGGCAGCTTGAATACTGAATATGCAAAGGAACAAGGTCAAATAACTGCACAAGCCTACGACGAGAGTAAATGGCTAAACAGCATTATGATAGTGGGCTCCTTAATCGCTGCATTTGTAGTGGCAATATTTTTAACTCGCAGTATCGTGCAGCCAATGAAGGAAGCTGTAGGCATTTCAGTGGCAGTCGCAAGGGGGGATTTAACGCAGAAAATCAGCACAGAGGGTAAAGATGAAACCAGTCAACTGATGCAATCATTAGCTGAAATGCAGCAAAACCTGCGCGACACTTTATCCCATATAGCAAACTCCTCTAGCCAGCTCGCCTCCGCCGCCGAAGAACTCAATTCCGTCACTGAAAATGCTTCCCGCGGCATACAGCAACAAAATGATGAAATACAGCAAGCGGCAACTGCGATTACCGAAATGAGTTCGGCAGTAGATGAAGTGGCCAATACGGCGGTGCTCGCTTCAGAGGCCTCAGAAGAAACCGCCCGCAATACTGAATTAGGTAAAAAACAGGTAGATCAAACCGTCGCCGCCATTATCGACATGAATCAGGATGTGACGCAAAGTTCGCAAATTGTCCAAACCTTAGCCATGCAAGCTGTCGATATTGGCAAAGTTTTAGATGTGATCCGCGCAATTGCCGAGCAAACGAATTTACTGGCCCTCAACGCAGCCATTGAAGCGGCACGAGCGGGCGATACTGGCCGTGGTTTTGCGGTCGTTGCCGATGAAGTTCGCGCCCTAGCCCACCGCACTCAGTCTTCGACCCGCGAGATTGAAGACATGATCAACAAGATCCAGCACGGCACTGAAACCGCTGTGCTATCGATGCAGCACAGTGGTCAAAAGGCAGAGCAAGCACTCGCTGTCGCAAGGCTCGCTGGGGATGCATTAAACACGATCAACACTCAAATCAGTACTATGAACAACAGCAATATGGTCATCGCAAGCGCCGCAGAAGAACAAGCGAAAGTCGCCCGTGAAGTCGATAAAAACATTGTGAACATTAGCGATCTCGCCAGCCAAAGCGCTGCGGGGGCACAGCAAACCAGTGCCTCGGCACATGAACTCTCAAGACTCGCCGTTGAACTGAACAATCTACTGACGCGATTTAAAGTCTAGAGTATCACTTTATAATAGAATCAGAGGGTAATGGCACAAGATGTGTTAAACCGTTACCCTCAATGCATAACGCTATGATCTAGTTTAATAAAGCTTCCATAATACAAGCGAGACTCAAGAGTGCTAGGACCGAGTTTGCGGTGCATGATTAAAGTGCATAGCCAATTCACTGATATCTGTGGCAACCCATTCTGGCTCGATACACTCGACCAAATGCGCCGCCATAAAGTCCACCAGTTGCATGGCGGCATAGGGCAAACGGCGATCTTTACGGCCAACTAGATACCAGTTACTTTCGAGCGGAAACCCCGTAACAGTTAGAATTGCAGGTTTTTCGCGCCCTTCTTGCAAGGTATGCGCCGAAATTACGGACAAACCTAAGCCCGACGCGACACTCAAGCGTATCGCCTCATTACTCTCGATTTGCATAGTGTCACCGAGCGTGATGCCTTGTCCGCTGCACCAAGACTCGAACATTAAGCGGGTGGCTGACCCCGGTTCGCGCACGATAAAACGCTCATTCTTAAGCTCGTTAAAATTCACTTGTTCACGACCCACTGCCCAATGCTCCTTTGGTGCAATCAGTTGCAGCGGATTTTTAATGATGCGTGCAGATAACACGTTATCGCCACTTGGAGGATGACTGAACAGGTATAAATCATCTTCTTGACGTTCAAATCTGCCTAATACATGGGCACGGTTACCAATGTTTAAGGTCACTTTAACCTGTGGAAACTGCCGATAAAATGCCCCTAAAATCCGTGGCAACACGTATTTGGCGGTAGTGACAATACCGATATTGATGTGACCGACACTGCCACCTTTAGCCTGCTGCATAAAAGCATCGAAATCCTCAAAACGACTCAAGGTATCGCAGGCTGCGCGGTACAACTCATGACCAATCAAGGTCGGTAACATGCGGCCATCACGACTCTCGAGTAATGGCTCGCCCAACACATCGGCCAGTTTTTTAAGCTGTAATGACACTGTGGGTTGAGTTAAATGCAATGCCCTCGCCGCTGCGGAAATATTACCTAACCGCACCACTTGCACATACACCTGCAGTAACCGAAAACTCAAATGCCGCAATTTAAGCTGAGTCGATGACGAACGCTTATCCATAGACAATTATCTATACCTAGGTGGTAAAAAATTTATTTTTCAATATAACTAATTAGGTCCAAAATCACCAGCCATCAGGATCACTCGACAAGCAAGCGCGTTTTACACCGCTTAAAAGTCAAACTTAATGAGATACCAATGCCCGATATTGTCATTGCATTTTTCGCCTTAGGCCTGTTAGCTGGCCTAGTGAAATCAGATCTTAAAGTCCCACCAGCGATCTACGAAACCCTATCCATACTGTTAATGCTTACCTTAGGTTTAAAGGGCGGAATGGCGCTCCACGGTCACACTCAAAACTTAGTGTTCACTGAGCTGTTAGCGGTTGTTGCCTTAGGTTTGATTATCCCCTTGGCCTTATACCCTGTACTAACCCGGCTGGTTCGCATTGGCCATACCGATGCCATTAGTATTGCCGCCCATTACGGCTCCGTCAGTGCGGGAACCTTTGCGGTGGTGATGGCTATGGTTGAAAAATCTGGGCTGTTCTTAAGGCCAGAGACGACCCTGTATCTCGTGCTGCTGGAACTACCTGCGATCGTCGTGATGCTCTGGTTACACAGATACTTAAGTGCCAAAAAAGCAATTGAAACATCAGCGAAGAATGAAACTCAATCAAGCGTGTTGCACGAAGCCTTAACCAGTCGTGGCGTTGTATTACTCCTTGGCGGTGTGGTGATAGGTTGGCTTTACGGCCCAACGGGACTTGCGCCGCTTACACCTGTGCTACTAGGCGGATTCAAAACCTTACTGGCATTATTTTTACTGGAAATGGGCTTAGTAACGGCCAAAGTGTGTTTGCCGCTACCACTTAAACAATGGCGGTTATTAATGTTTGCCGCCGTAGCGCCCTTTGTATTGGCTTGGTGTGGTATTGGTGTAGGTGTTTGGCTGGACTTACCTTCAGGCAGCATTTTAGTGTTAGCGGCATTAAGTGCCAGCGCATCTTATATCGCAGCGCCAGCGGCCATTCGTGCCGCAATCCCCGAAGCCAATATAGGTCTGGCTATGCTAGCCTCACTCGGGATCACATTTCCGGTTAACGTATTAATTGGCTTACCCTTATATCAACATTGGGTAACGCTCATTACAGCTTAGTACTTCTTCGCCGAATAAAGTCCAATGAAAAGGGAGACATTATTGTCTCCCTTTTCATTGGCATAAGCGTAAACAATTTAAGATGCATCACTGTGATGTGTGGCTTTATCCTGATACATGGCTTTATCGGCGGAATCTAACAGATCCTCTAAGCTCATATCTGAATCCGGCGTCCAATGGGCGATACCTATGCTGGTCGCCAATCTATGTTGCTTAGGATGCTGTTGATTATATTGCTCAAGTAACTGCTTAAAACGCTCGATGACCCGATTGACGGTATCTCTATGCACAAAACTTAACAGCACCACAAACTCATCGCCGCCAAGCCTTGCGATCACATCCGACTCCCTAAAAGCGGTCATTAAGATATGGGCAAAATCATATAACACCTGATCGCCCTTGCGATGACCAAAGCTGTCATTCACTTCCTTGAAAAAGTCGAGATCGAAGAATACTAAGGCCGCCTCAGATTCGGTACGTCGACAACTCGCCATTGACTGATGGGCCAGTAATTCAAAACCACGTCGATTCGAAATAGCTGTCAAGGGATCTAAGGTATTTTGCGCGATAGAGAGTAATTCAGCCTCTACCATTTGTCCTAAATCCGTTAAGGTTTCAATGTCTTCAGCCGTAAAATCCCGCGGTTCAGTACCGATTAAACACAAAGTACCCACCCGATATTGCCCGTGAATGGTGAGGGGATAGCCGGCGTAAAAGCGAATATGCGGCAGCTCAGTCACCAGAGGATTGTCACTAAAACGGGGATCTTTGAGGGCGTCGTTCACGATGAAAATGCCGTCATGATTGATCGCATGTCCACAAAATGAAATTTCCCGAGGTGTTTCAGTCACCTCCAATCCTTGGCGAGATTTAAACCATTGCCGTTCGGCATCCACTAAGGTCACAACACAGATGGGCAAGGAGAAAATTCTGCGCGTAAGCCGAGTAATACGGTCGAAACGTTCCTCGGCATCGGTATCGAGCACATTAAGTGCGCGTAACGTGGCCAAGCGTTGCAGCTCGTTTTCAGGAATTGTAGGTAATTGCATGGCACTCTCAGCTAACTTCTCTCATTAAACTCTAGCTTAAATGGTGTATTCTTGCGGTGTTAAGGCTGAAATTCGTATCAGCCTTAATCCCCTTAAAGACTGCACTATTCGAGCACAGCACGATAAATGTTTAACACCCGCTCAGCATGGTCTTCTACCTCTGACACTGGTAACTGCCCCGCCTTTTGTTGCAGAGTCAGTCGATGATTTTCATCCCGTAGTAAGCAATATGTCTGAGTTAAATGCTGGGCACTCATCATTGGCAAAAGTTCAAGCTCAGCTAAGACACCAAAAATCCGCACATTGTCAGACCAAATCGTTAGCTCTGGATACTCGTGAGCATTAGCCAGCACTAAGTACTGGGCAATAAACTCAATATCGGCAATCCCGCCTAGACTCTGCTTTAAATCAAACATGCCATCACTGACTTTAAGCAAGTGATCACGCATCTTCTGACGCATCTCACGCACCGCTTTTTGCAGCTCAGCTTTATCACGGGGCTTTTCCAATACTGAAGCGCGAATATGACTGAATTTAACCGCTAAGCTATTGTCACCAAAAACAAAACGCGAGCGAACTAAAGCTTGGTGTTCCCAAGTCCACGCCTCATTAGCTTGGTATTCGCCAAAACGCTCAATCTCACTGACCATCAAACCCGAGGCGCCAGAAGGACGCAGGCGCATATCCACTTCATACAACTCCCCCGAAGTGGTGCGAGTCGAGAATAAATGCAGAATGCGCTGGGCAAGTTTGAGGTAAAAATGACCAACTTCAATCGGGCGATCACCATTGGTCAGGCCGTTCTCTGTTTTATTTTCACACAAGAAAACTAAATCGAGATCGGAGCCGTAACCCAATTCAATCCCGCCGAGCTTGCCATAACCGACAACGGCAAAGCCTGTGTCACTACCCTCAAGGTGAGCGGGCACCCCATGGCGCACTGAAACCTGTTGCCACGCCTGCATCACCACTTGTTCGATAATAGCTTCGGCTAAAAAAGTTAAGTGATCGCTCACTTGCATCACGGGTAAAACACCCGTGACATCGGCGGCGGCGATTTTAAGTTGTTGTGACAGCTTAAATTGTCGCAGCGCTTCCATCTGCTGCTCCATATCATCCTCGGGCACGCGCATCATGTACTGACGCAGCTCGCTCGGATAATCGTCGATGGAGGTCGTGTCATAGAGCTGCGACGGATCGATAAGCTCATCGAGCAACATGGGAAATTTAGCCAACTGCGCGGCAATCCAAGGACTGGCGCAACACAAGCTCACTAACTGCTGCCGCGCACCAGGGTTTTCACACAAAAGCTCAAGGTAAGTGGTGCGAGTTAAAATCTGCTCCAGCACCTTAGACACGGGCTCAAAAGCTGACGATGGACTCTGTTGATGAATCAATTCTTCCAATAATCTTGGCATTAATTTATCTAAGGTTTCTCGCCCGCGTGGACCAATCGAACGCTTAGTCACTGTTTCGCGCCAACTGCTGAGCATAGGGCACAGCTTGTCATCATCAATTTGCTGTTCGGCCAACAACGCGATCCCATCATCAAGGTCTTGCATGTTCCACAGCTGCGTCGTCCAATGTTCAGCTTTTTCTTCGCCTTCTTCGCCGCCTACTGTGGCTTTAAAATGACGATGGATTTTGCTCATTGCCGCTTCAATATGAGTGCGTAAATCAACCTCATTAGCCATATCGAGTACATGGCACAATCGCGCCCAATCCAGCGGATTATTCGGTAAGGTTTGGGTTTGTTTATCGTCAATGGCTTGCAGCAGATTCTCAACCCGGCGCAGCAATAAATAGCTGTGTTTAAGCTCATCCACCGCCAAATATTCAAACTGCCCTAAGCTGTAAAGCGTATCGATAGCACCGAATAAACTCTGCTGACGCAACGCAGGCTCACGGCCGCCACGGATCAATTGAAAACTTTGCACCACGAACTCGACCTCACGAATACCGCCTGCACCGAGTTTAATATTGTCGGTCAAATGACGGCGCCGCACTTCTTGCGCGATGAGTTGCTTCATTTTCCGCAGGGATTCAATTGCCGAAAAGTCGATATAACGGCGATACACAAAGGGTCTCAGGAGGCTGTGTAGTTCATCGGAGAAATGATTCCAAGGCCCGAGCGCACGCGCCTTGACCATGGCATAACGCTCCCAGTCTCGTCCTTGTTCTTGGTAATAATCCTCAAGACCGCTAAAACTCACCACCAAGGGGCCACTTTCACCGTAGGGACGCAAACGCATATCCACGCGGAACACGAAACCATCGACGGTGACTTGATCGAGCAAGTTCACTAGCCTTTGCCCCATGCGGATAAAGAATTGTTGATTATCTAAACTGCGACGACCGCCGACGGTTTCGCCATGCTCAGGAAACGTGAAAATCAAATCGATATCGGAGGAGAAATTAAGCTCGCGGCCGCCTAACTTACCCATGCCTAAAATCAGTAGCGGTTGCGGATTCCCTTCTCTGTCCATCGGCGTGCCATATTGAGCGCACATATCTTTATAGAGCCAATCGCGGGCGCAGATCACTAACGCTTCGGCGAGCGCCGACAGATCAAGCAAGGATTCCTCTAAACTGGCATAGTCTAAAAAGTCACGCCAAGCTAAACGTACCATTTGATAGTTACGAAACCGTCGCAGGGTGGTTTTAGCCATCTCCTCTGTGGTCGTGCTAGCCAGTTCTTCATGTAAATCAACATCAAAGTTTTTACGATCAATCAGGCTTAAATCGCCCGCAAACAGCATAGCGATCCACTCGGGATGTCGGCATAGTTGAGCCGCCACATAATCACTGAGTCCCAAAACCGTTTTGAGTTCTTGCTGCTGAGCAGGCGTTAATTGCGCAAGTCCTTCGGACCATGCTTCCTCTAATCGCAGCCAATTGCGTTCAGCGGTTTGATTAATAAGAATAGACAATGACTTATTACTGTCTTTTTGCATGGTCATAATAATCCCTAACAAATTTAGCTATCGACATATTATGTCGTAAATGATATAGATTGACGCCACATCATGTTATGTTCGACGAGACTTGCAGCTACCTGATGTAACACACAAATAAAGGTTTACACTTTTATCTGTGGCATTTAAGGGTACTATAACCTGCGCGGCAGGCATATTGGGCAAGCGGATTATTATTGCCTGCAAGTATTTGAGTTTTATTTCATTACCTTTTGGAGAAAACATGGCAGGAATGCTAACCCGTGTTCTCACATCGATACTTTTTTTAGCCGTTTCGCTATCGCTGACGGGTTGTGGCGATGACAGACCGGATAAAATCGCGAAGTATCAACAACTCACACAGCAACGTCTCGCTACGCTCACGACGATGATCGATGACGGCCAGTTGCGTAACGCTAATCTCTTAAAACAATACACGACACTGCTAAAGCAACAGAAACCCGATTTAGCACCCTTACTCGATGAATTAGCAAAGGATTCTGGTACTCAAGGTCCCATGTATACCTCGCTAAAACGTCGATTAGATGAGTCGAAAGTGGCGAGTAACTTTGCTGATCTCGATCAACAGCTGGCCGAAGCAGAAAATCTTTATCAAGCCGCAGATCCCAGTCTGTTTAACGATATGTTGTCTGATCCCGTCAACGTGGTCGCAGATATGTCCGACGGCAAACTGGCTCGCGTAAATGCGATTAGCCGTGAGGCCGCAACATTAGCCAATGGCGGTGAAGATTTTGGTCCAGGCAGTCAATTAGTTGGTAATCCCTCTTACGGCAACTGGCAAACCGACTCAAGCGGCACTTCGTTTTGGGCTTGGTATGGCATGTATTCGATGTTTTCGAATGTCTTCAATCGCCCAGTTTCCTACGATCGTTGGTCGGGTAACCGAGGTTATAGCTATTACAATGACGTAGGTCGTTATCGCTATACCTCACCCAAACAAGCGGATGCGCAAAATAAGACTTTCGAACAAACGAAAAAACGTTTCGACTCACAAGGCAAGCGCTTTGACAGCCCTTATGCTAAACCGCGAACTGGTGGCACGGCGTTATCCCGTGAAAGTACCAGCGCACCTAAGGCCAGCACGACAAGTGCGAGCAAGAGTTCGAACAGTAAGTTTCGATCTAACTATGCTAAAGACAGCAGTTTCCGCAATTCCAGTAATCGCACGACCCGCAGTGTGCGCCGGGGCAAGTAACTAAGGATTTCCAATGACATTATTTCAGGATTTCGGTATCACACCAGAGCTAGCCATCATTCTGGCTATCGATCTCACCATAGCCGTAATTTTGCTAACGCTAATGCGTTATTTGCAAGGTTGGAGTGTAAAGGTCAATAGCAGTAAGGAGCTGGCAGAGCGGGATAACTTTGCCTTTGGCATAAGTACCGCTGGCGCAGTTGCCGCCCTAGGCATAGTGCTTACTGGCGCTATCACAGGCGCTGCGGCACACTCTTATCTTACCGAAGCGATTGGCATGAGCTGCTATGGTTTATTCGGTTTAGTACTGATTAAACTCGGCCGTTTTCTCCACGATAAAATAGCGCTAAATGAGTTTGATAAAAACGAGCAAATCATCAAAGGTAATGTGTCCGTCGCTATCGTCGATGCCAGCGTTGCTATTGCTACCGCCATTATCATTCGCTCCGTCTTGCTGTGGGCAGAAGATTTAACGGTCGATACCTTCATTGCCATCTTCAGCGCCTTTGCGATTTCGCAGTTGATGTTAGTGCTACTCACGCGCTGGCGTGAAAACCGTTTCGCAAGCCGCAACCAAGACTCGTCTATGCAGCAAGCCTTAGCCCAAGGTCATACAGCGTTAGCGCTACGCCATGCGGGTTACATGATTGCTATGGCACTGAGCTTTAATGCCGCCAGTCACTTTATTATTTATAATCCAACGGCTTATGTGACTAACGTGATCGGTTGGTTAGTGTTCTCAGTCATTATGCTGATCGCGCTCTCCTTACTGCTGTTCGTCGTGAAGAAACTGGTATTGGCCCGTATCGATTTAGCCGATGAAGTGGAAAGACAACACAATATCGGTATTGCCGCAGTAGAAATGGCGATCAGTATCGCTATCGCACTTATTCTTACGGCACTGATGGCTTAATCGAATGCAAGAAATTAGCTTAACTCCCTCGGCGGCTAAACCTAGCCGCCTAGGTTGGTTCGACGATGTTCTCTTATTGGGCATTATGGCCGTATTAGCAGGTTGCGGCCTGATCTACGAATATCTTTTATCCCACTATGCAGGCCGCATTTTAGGCGCATTAGAAGCCGCCATTTACACCATGATAGGCTTAATGATTGTCTCCATGGGGCTAGGTGCCTTCGCCGCCCGTAAGATCCGTGATGCCTTTACCGGTTTTGTGATTTTAGAACTCACAGTTGCACTCTGTGGCTCACTCGCCATTTTAATCACAGCAGCGGTGATTGGTTTTGGTCAACAACTGCCATTAATCATTGCTAACACCTTAGGTTTACCGCCAGATCAACTGCCCGAAGGTGGCATGATAGGCTCGCTGCAAAAACTCAGCGAATACTTACCCTATGTGTGGGGTGTGTTATTGGGCCTGATGATTGGTATGGAAATCCCGCTGATTGCTAGGGTTCGCCAATCCCTTTCCGACGAGCATTTACTGCATAACGCGGGCACCATTTACGGAGCTGATTACATAGGCGCAGGCATAGGTGCCGCCATTTGGGTTGGCTTTATGCTCGCCATCGATATCCAACTCGCCGCCGCCTTAACCGCCAGTTTCAATCTATTGGCAGGTTTTGTGTTTATCTGGCGATTCTGGCCTAAAATCCGCCGCCCTAAACTGCTTTTGAGTGGGCATTTTATCGTGACTGGCGTCTTACTCGTATTAGCAATCCACGGCCCACGCTGGGAGCAAGAATTCAATAATTTGCTCTATAAAGACAAAGTGGTTTACGCCAAGGCGACACGTTTCCAACAGCTGACCTTCACCGAGCGGTTGCGCGGTAACGGTCTACCGCCCGTTTATGCTTTATACATCAATGGTCGCTTACAATTTTCTAGCATAGACGAGCACATCTACCATACGTTTCTCGTTCATCCTACGCTCGCGGCCAGTGCCCGTCACAACAAGGTGCTGATCATTGGCGGCGGTGATGGACTCGGTCTAAAACAAGTACTGCGCTGGGAACCTCAACAAGTCACGCTGCTCGATCTCGATGTGGGCCTAGTGCAATTATTTAAATCGCCCGATACAGATATGCCCGATAGTCTCAGTCGCGCTATGTTGGCGCTCAATGGCAATGCACTGAACGATCCCCGTGTCACAGTGATCAACGACGATGCATTTAATGGTGTCGATAAACTGATTGCCACAGGCGTGAAATACGATGCGATTATCGTAGACTTGCCCGATCCGAGCCATCCCGATCTTAATAAGCTCTATTCGGACTATTTCTACCGTAAATTAAAGGAACTTATGAGCAGTGATGGCGCTCTGACTGTACAGTCAACATCGCCTTACCATGCCCCTAAGGCCTTTATTTCGGTAGCAAAAACCTTGGCATTGGCGGGATTTGACGTCAAGCAGTACCATCATAATGTGCCCAGTTTTGGCGAATGGGGCTGGAGTATTGCAACCTTAGGCGGACTCGATGCACAACACAGATTAGCGAAGTTAACTGAGTTGCCCATCAAAGATGACTGGCTCACTTTAGGTTTAGTGGATGGCGCCTTTGAGTTTCCAGCCAATTTTTATCAAGATGCCGCCAACATAAAACCCAATGAATTGGGTTCATTGCAGCTGTATCACTACCATTTGCAAGATTGGTCCGAGAATCAAGGACTGGATCTTTTTTAATAGGATGAGATAGTACTTGACATATTATGTCTCGGTGCTATCTTTGAACACAGACATAATATGTCAATAAGGACAAATATGAATATCCATACCATTGCCAATCACCTCAACAGTCTTGGCAACAACAGCCAAACTGGCTTTCAATTTGATTGTTATCCAATCGATGGTGAAGTCGAAGTGTTGCAAGTGAATGTGGTCGGCCGTGAAGAAATCCCGGTATTTGTATCGGTAACGGACAACCAAGTACTTTGCATCAGCTACCTGTGGGGCGAGAACGAAGTAAATCAAGAACGTCGCAGTGAAATGTTTGAAACCATGCTAGAGCTCAACATTCCAATGCCCTTGTCAGCTTTTGCAAAAATTGATGACAAATACGTGGTTTACGGTGCGCTATCACTACAATCTAGCATGCTCGAAATCGAGCAAGAATTAGCAGTTTTATCTGATAACTGTTTAGAAGTTATTGATGAATTGGTCGACTATCTGAAATAAGGAGCCACAAAATGGGCATTCTGAATAAAATTTTAACAGCGTTTCGCGGTGGTGCCACCGAAGTTGGCCAAAGCATCGTTGACGCAAACTCAACCCGTATTTTCGAACAGGAAATCCGTGATGCAGAAAAGCATTTAACCAATGCTAAACGTGAACTGACCGATGTCATGGCAAAAGAAATGCAAGCCAGCCGTGAAATCGACCGTCTGAAACGTTCGATTGCAGAACACGAAGGTTATGCGACTCAAGCATTGGACAAAGGTAATGAAGCCTTGGCGATTGAAATTGCTGAAAAGATTGCTCAGTTAGACCAAGAGTTGTCTGAGCAACAAAGCGCCAACGACAGCTTTAGCGCCCATGCTGCACGCTTGAAAGACTTAGTGAAGAAAACCGAACGCCAACTGTCTGATTATCAACGTCAGTTGAGCATGGTTAAAACCACTGAAAGCGTACAAAAAGCGACGGCAACCATTACTGACTCGTTCGCGTCTAGCAACTCTAAGCTGCTGAACGCTAAAGATTCACTAGAACGTATCAAAGCACGTCAGCAACAATTTGACGACCGTTTAAAAGCGGCTGAAACCTTAGCCGATGAAAACAGTGATAAGTCGTTGCAAGCCAAACTAGCCGAAGCGGGTATTGGTGAGCAAAAGTCAAACGCAAATGCAGTGCTAGATCGAATCAAAGCACGTAAAAGCTAAGCAATGATTGACCGAATGCCGAGTCTCAGTGGGATCATCACCCCCTACTGACCTCGGCATTTTTTTGTTTCATCCTCATCAAATAAAAATGACCACTATTGCCCGTGAATATCCGCAGCCAATCAATATGAGGCCGCACGCGAGCATAGTCAGCAGGAGTCACTATGGGATTTTTCAATAGTATTTTTGGTAAGAAAGCCCCGCCACAGCGCGAGCTCAATCACCCGTCCCAGCTCAATGTCGGCGACATGATCTCAATTGATGATAGTTTTGCCCTGCCACCACAACTCCGTGGTCAACAATTAAGAGTCGAAGCCGTACATACTTACGAGTCTGAACGTAAACAACACTCCGAGTGGTTACTCAAGGGACATGGTAGCGATACTCTCTTTTTGAGCATTGAAGAAGACGACGAAACCTATCTCGCCTTTTCGATTAAGGTTTCCCGCGCCCAAGTGGAGCAATTATTCGATCTCGAGCAATTCAGCGCCCTGTTCGAGGAACCGGGTCATGCCGAGTTAACTACGCAAGTATTACCGGCCGACTTAGCTGAACAACTTGAACAATGGCTTGGAAAACAATACCACCAAGTGACTTTTGCCGCTTTTGGCTATTTTCATCGTCAGGATTATCGTGGCCAAAAGCCGCCACAGGATGCCAATGGCGCCACAGGTGAGCCCTTTGAGTACTATTTATTACTTGATGACAATGAAAGCTGCGCCGTCGAAGTGGAAGTCTACGAAGGGGGTGATACCGATGTTGTCTTGACCCTATATCGCCCGCTAACGGATATTCGGGAATACTGGCCGGCGAAATAACACGAAAATAAGATAAAGTGCGTGCTCGCACTTTATCAATAATCCCAATACAATCTCACAGATAAGCGCTAGAAACGATTGATAGCAATAGGTAATACGCCATGAGTAAAACCAAACACCCTCTGCCCGAGCAATGGTTAAAGAACCAACAAGCCGCTAAGGCGACACAGGTTGCCTTCGATCTCGATGAAAAATTTCAATACTCTATTCGTAAAGCCGCGTTAGATGCA
Source organism: Shewanella sp. SM101 (assembly GCF_025654465.1). Taxonomy (NCBI): domain Bacteria; kingdom Pseudomonadati; phylum Pseudomonadota; class Gammaproteobacteria; order Alteromonadales; family Shewanellaceae; genus Shewanella; species Shewanella sp. SM101. The sequence continues at coordinate 74,980 of NZ_JAKKRH010000009.1, read as the reverse complement.
GGCGTTAGCCCTTCTGATCAAATTCGCACTATTTTAGGTCTTAGCGTATCGAAACGGCCAACGCGTCCGCGTCTTACCGTGTCACTCAATGCAGATGACTATGTGCAACTGGCAGAGAAATATGGTTTAAGTGCCGATTCACAGCTAGAAATTAAACGCCGTGTACTCGACGATTTAGTCCACTTTGTTGATGAAACCTAAAGCAACGCTGATCTCAAGCGCCAACCCTTCTTACCATTGGCTGGCGCGATTAATCGATTTATAGCCCTTTTATTAACTCAGTCAATTTACTCACAGCCTAAAGTCTTTTACTTTAGTAGTGATATTCGCCGCACTTAACAGGGATCATGTTTGGCATGACAGATAAAACCCCATGGTCGCTTCGCACCCTTGGCACTCCTTCTCCATTCGAAATGGCGATGATGCTATTGTCCTTGCTGTCGGTGATCATAGTACTTGTCATGACCTTCGGCCGCCTAGATAGCGAAACCTACCGCTTGCTCTTCTTTGTCGATACCAGTATTTGCATGATTTTTATGATCAACTTCTTTGTTGGGTTGATCCGTGCTCGCGATAAACGCTTTTTCATTAAACACCATTGGATTGATTTTATTGCCAGTATTCCGGCGATTGAAGCCCTACGTATGGCACGGCTTTTTCAAATCCTACGGGTAATACGCCTGATCCGCATGAGTCGCTCACTGCTGCTCCCACTGGTAAAACAACGTAAACAAGCCACCTTAGCCAGTTTACTGGTTGCTATGGTGACGATTCTAACATTAGCTTCCGTCATTATGCTCATCGTCGAAAGCGGCACCGAAGGCGCCAATATCCAGACCGCTGAGCAAGCGATTTGGTGGGCATTAGTCACTATCTCTACCGTCGGCTACGGCGATTATTATCCTGTAAGCACAGCAGGCCACATCATAGGTGGCGTGGTCATTGTCAGCGGTGTGAGTTTTTTTGGGGTGATTTCAGGTTATATGGCATCGGTATTTGTCGCGCCAGATGAATCTGAACGCCAAGAACGCCAAGATGCGCATAAAGCCGAAATCAAATCAGAACTTGAGCTAGCCTTAGCAAGAATGGAAGAAAACCAACAAAAAATAGAACAAAATCAAGCGCAAATGCTGGCTCAAATTGCGGAACTTAAGCAGGCTATCGAAACAAAAAATAGCTGACTTTGTTGCGAAAACGGACTAATGAAAAGGCTCAATCTATTTTAGATTGAGCCTTTTCCGTTTATCAGCGATAAAAAGTAATACTACCAGTAGACCTGCTGTTGCATCGCGTTACGGCGTGTCGATTCCATAGCAAACAACAAACTCTGCTGCTTGTCTTCCAGCCACTCAGCTAAATTGATATCTAACTCCCGACTCGCATCCTGTAAGGCGCGATAACAAGCCAAAGTTTTAATCCCAAGCGCGAGATCTTGCCAAGGTGCACGAAATGCGTCCCGTGATTTCGCCTCATATAAACTGCCGTAGGCATGACCCACAAGAATGCTCGCATCCAACACTGTGGCCACTTGTAGATAATTCGCCGCTGTCATGACGCTATTGAGTGGCATGACCTCAATTATCGCCATCCAAGAAGCTTGCTGAGCACGATCGGCATGCTGGCGTAAGCTAGGCTGATGGGTGATGTCCACTTCACCAGCACTGATCTTTAGCAACAGTTCAACAATAGCCAGCTGTAGTTGACCATATTCGATCTGTTGCCATAGGGAGAGTAAGCGTCCCGTCCGATTAATCTCTGTCAGTTGCGCCAGAAGTCGCGCCTTAACTTGGGCATGTTGGCCAAGTTTAGCAAATAAGCCTCTTTGGCTACCAAGCAAAGCGGTCAACGCCTGTGCCTGCTCAATAAAATCGAGCTGCTTTTCAATCAGCATAAATTGGCTAGACAGTGTCACATTCAATAATTCGAACTGATTTAAGGTCATGCGCAACAAACGAATACAGGCGCGCATCCGCCACCATAGTGCCACACAGGCTTCAGGGTCGCTTTCCTCTGCGATCATGCTCTCTAATAATTGCCAGCGCTCAAGGGCGGTTTCAAGCAGGATTTGGCAGTTTGCACTTAAATCCAGTAAAGAAGAATCGTGTGACTCGGCCAGTGGCAGAAATTCCAATGCTTTTAAATCGAGCGGCTTAGCCTTGCCCGCCAATCGATAGCCCCGCAGCGCTTTACTGGCCTTACCTAAACGCACGGGCACAACACTCGCCACCTGCATCGCCAGCTTAAGTAGCGCCTCAGTATCGCCACTGAGGAGTTCAAACTCGAGCTCACACAGGGCTTCTTGCTGACCATTTGCGGTGATTTCACCTATGTCTAACGCCACTTCGACTACGCTGTTATCAATCTGAACATGCCAAGCGCGACGATAAAAATCGGTGTGAAATATACAAGTCAACTGAGCTTGCGTCGCCGCTAAATCAGCATCAGCGGGCCAAATGCTGGTAGGAAATAGACTTAAGTCTGGGCTATCGGATTGGATAGTCACATTATATTCGGGCCGCGAATGAATGCCGCCCACGACTTGTCCTGCGGTTTTTATGGTCTGCTCTCGGTGCGCATCGTAACCGCGCACCCGCAATCCCATGTCCCACTGACGTAATTGCAAGTCAGGGGTGTCGAAGTAACCATTCGCCAAACGACGTTGACCTTGAGGTACGGCATTATCGAGACTATCTAACTTATTTATCAGGGATTCTTGATATATCGGCAGGAAAAACAGTTTTAATTCAATCTCAGCATTCATTGCGTAACCGCTCATTTTGTCATCAAATATTCATCGATGCGTCATCTTTAGTTCATAATGTCACAAATGTGTCATAAAAATCCCGTAGGATTTGGTTTTGCAGTTGGTATATAACCCGTTAGAATAAACCTGTCGTTTTTTCTGAAAAAACACAGTTTCAATACGCGGACGCATAGGTTAACATGCGCCCGCTTTTTCCAATAATGGAACAATCTAAATAGGTAAACGGCAATGCCAGTAAACTCTATTTTGGGCGTGTTTGCAAAATCGCCAATTAAGCCTCTTCAAGAGCACATGGACAAAGTACACGATTGCGCATCGTTACTCGTCCCCTTTTTCGAAGCCACTATCACAGGCAACTGGGACAGTGCAGTTCAATTACGTAAGCAAATTAGTTTAGCCGAGAAGCAAGCAGATTCACTAAAACGTGAAATCCGCCTTACTCTGCCAAGCGGTTTATTTATGCCAGTAGAACGTACAGATTTATTGGAACTTTTAACTCAACAAGACAAGATAGCCAACAAAGCCAAAGATATTTCCGGTCGTGTTATCGGCCGTCAGCTGTTAATCCCTCAGGTCATGCAAGTCCCATTTATTGCTTATCTACAACGCTGTATCGATGCGGTAGCACTAGCAAAACAAGTCATTAATGAACTCGAAGATCTGTTAGAAACAGGTTTCCGTGGCCGTGAAGTCGACTTAGTGGCAAAAATGATCAACGAACTCGATATCATCGAAGAAGATACTGACGATCTACAAATTCAGTTACGCCGTCAGTTATTCGCTATGGAATCTGAATTGAATCCTGTCGATGTGATGTTCCTCTACAAAACGATTGAATGGGTCGGTGGTCTTGCAGATCTTGCCGAACGCGTCGGTTCGCGTCTTGAGCTTATGCTGGCTCGCGTTTAACAAATTAAGGTTATCAAGGTATCAATATGGTTGATGCAGGTATTGAGGTGGCTAACGTCTTAGTCACCAATGGCCCGTGGCTTATTGCCATTGCGGCTGCATTTGGTTTTCTCATGGCATGGGGTATTGGGGCGAATGACGTCGCCAATGCGATGGGAACCTCTGTAGGTTCAAACGCAATTACAATTAAACAAGCGATTATTATCGCAATGATCTTTGAGTTTTCCGGTGCATTTTTAGCTGGGGGCGAAGTTACCAATACCATTCGTAGCGGTATTATTGATTCTAGCTATTTCACTGCGACTCCTGAATTGCTGGTTTACGGCATGATAGGATCATTGTTGGCAGCAGGTATTTGGCTTGTCGTCGCATCGGCCCTTGGCTGGCCGGTATCAACGACTCACTCCATCGTCGGTGCCATTATTGGTTTCGCCGCCGTGGGTGTTGGTGCAGATTCAGTCTCATGGGATAAAGTGGGCGGGATTGTAGGCTCTTGGGTCGTAACCCCCGCTATTTCGGGCTTTATGGCATTCATCCTCTTCCAAAGCACTCAAAAACTCATTTTCAACACTGACGATCCATTGAGTAATGCTAAGCGTTTCGTACCTTTCTATATGGCATTTGCTGGTTTCATCATGTCATTAATGACGATTATGAAAGGCTTATCCCATGTTGGTCTGCATTTCTCAGTTACCGAGTCTTACCTACTCGCAGGTGCTATTGCAGCTGTAGTTGGTATCTTAGGTAAAATCGCCATTTCACGCTTACAAATGAGTGATAAAGCAGATCGTCAAACCCAGTTCAAAAACGTTGAAAAAGTGTTTGCGATCCTGATGGTTCTGACAGCTTGTTGTATGGCTTTTGCCCATGGTTCAAACGATGTAGCAAATGCGATTGGCCCATTAGCGGCGGTTGTTTCTGTCGTCAATAGCGGTGGTGAGATTGCAGCGAAATCACCTCTAGTCTGGTGGATTTTACCTTTGGGTGCCGTAGGTATTGTGATGGGTCTGGCGATTTTTGGTCAGCGCGTTATGCAAACTATCGGAAAAAACATCACTCACTTAACGCCAAGTCGTGGTTTTGCGGCAGAATTAGCCGCGGCAACAACTGTAGTTATTGCTTCTAGCACTGGTTTACCTATTTCTACCACACAAACCTTAGTGGGTGCGGTATTAGGTGTAGGTATGGCCCGTGGTATCGCAGCGATTAACATTGGTGTGGTACGTAATATCGTCGTATCTTGGGTTGTGACCCTACCAGCAGGTGCTGGCCTATCAATCATCTTCTTCTATATGATTAAAGGTATTTTTAATTAAGAAGTCTCGCTAAATGTGTTGCTGACATTAAGCAGTATTAGCGCCTAGGACTAGAAGGTCGTAGGAAAGATTGAATTAAATTGGAATGGTCATAGCATGGATGCCGTAAAGTTGAGGGAAGTCTATGACTTCCCTCTTGCATTACAGGCCTCAAATCCCTAGCATGTGCAGACTATTTCGTTGATGAGAATACAAAAGTGTTTAGACTCCTGACTCTGGTAGGAATGATCTTGCTGTCTTCCAACCTGCTGGCCGAAGGCCAATCCCGCTACATCTCGGATAACGTGTTTCTGTATCTTTTAGGTGGCCCTGGTACTGAGTTTCGAATTGTTGGATCAATTGAAGCGGGTCAACCTGTGACACTGCTCAACGAAACTCAAGGTGATTACTCCAAAATAATCGACCATAAAGGCCGTGAAGGTTGGGTACAAACCAACTTGATCAGTTCGACTCAAAGTTTCCGTGAGCAAGTCCCTGCGTTAACAACTGAACTCGCACAGGCCAAAGCTAAGTTAGCAGAAGTATCAAGTTCAACGGATAATCATGCCGGCGAACTGCTCGAATTAAAGGCTAAACTAAGCGAGTTAGAAACCACCCTAGCTAAAACGACTCAAGAACGTGATCAACTGAAAAATGCGGTAGATCGCACCGCTCAAGACGAACGTTTTGAACTTTGGCGCCAAGGTGGCTTAATCGCTGGCATGGGCTTAATCCTAGGCATTATTTTAGTGTATTTACCTAGACCACAACGTCGCAATAAAAAACGTTGGATGTGAGTCTGACACACAACAAGTCTTAATTTACCTTCCAAAAGCCAGTGTTTTCAAACACTGGCTTTTTTGTCAATCAAGCGTTACATCGACTTATTAACAAGCTAATCAAACAAGCTTCACAATCTTTCACGCTATAGTGTTGTCCGTCACATTTTGGTTGTATAATCTGCGCGCGCAAACCTTCATATTGTATACAAAATATCAAATGCGTTTGGCGCCTCCCAATTTGTTTCAACAATAGCGCCCCAATAACGGCCAAGATGGAAGCGATAACTATGTTCAAAGCGAGTGAAGTGCTGGCAGGCCGCTACGATTCTGCCAATCTCGACGAACTGTTCAAAGCAGTCAGCGACAACTACATTGTCGATGAAGAACAATACTTGTCAGAGCTGATCAAACTAGTTCCCTCAAGTGATGAAGCCATAGAGCGCGTCACTCGTCGTGCCCACGAACTGGTCAATAAGGTTCGTCAATTCGATAAAAAAGGTTTGATGGTCGGCATAGATGCCTTCCTGCAACAGTACAGCTTAGAAACACAGGAAGGCATTATCCTGATGTGTTTAGCCGAAGCTTTACTACGAATTCCCGATGCGGCCACTGCCGATGCGCTGATTGAAGATAAGCTTTCAGGCGCTAAGTGGGATGAGCACATGAGCAAGAGTGACTCAGTGCTAGTTAACGCATCGACCTGGGGCTTAATGCTCACAGGTAAAATCGTTAAACTCGATAAAAAACTCGATGGCACCCCAAGCAACTTGCTGAGCCGCTTAGTGAATCGCCTCGGTGAACCTGTGATCCGTCAAGCCATGATGGCAGCGATGAAGATCATGGGTAAGCAGTTCGTACTGGGCCGCAACATGAAAGAAGCCCTAAAAAACAGCGAAGACAAACGTAAGTTAGGTTATACCCATTCATACGACATGCTGGGCGAAGCGGCGTTAACTCGCAAAGATGCCGAGAAATACTATACCGATTACGCCAATGCGATAACTGAGCTCGGTGCTCAAAGCTATAACGAAAATGAATCACCGCGCCCAACAATCTCCATCAAGCTATCGGCATTGCACCCACGTTACGAAGTGGCCAATGAAGACCGCGTCTTGACTGAACTGTACGACACAGTGATTCGCCTGATTAAGCTGGCACGTGGCTTAAATATCGGTATCTCTATCGATGCTGAAGAAGTCGATCGCCTCGAGTTATCACTAAAACTGTTCCAAAAACTGTTTAATTCTGAAGCAACTAAAGGCTGGGGATTACTCGGCATAGTAGTACAAGCCTACTCTAAGCGTGCCCTGCCCGTACTGGTTTGGTTAACGCGTCTAGCGAAAGATCAAGGGGATGAAATCCCAGTTCGCTTAGTTAAAGGCGCCTATTGGGATAGCGAACTTAAGTGGGCGCAACAAGCTGGCGAAGCCGCTTATCCACTCTACACTCGCAAAGCCGGTACTGACGTTTCTTACCTCGCCTGCGCCCGTTACTTGTTATCGGATGCGACTCGCGGTGCTATCTACCCACAATTTGCTAGCCACAATGCGCAAACCGTTGCGGCAATTTCCGATATGGCGGGCGATCGTAACCATGAGTTCCAACGCTTACACGGCATGGGACAAGAGCTGTACGACACGATTCTGGCTGAAGCCGGTGCTAAAGCGGTACGTATTTATGCGCCTATCGGTGCGCATAAAGATCTACTGCCCTACTTAGTTCGTCGCCTGCTGGAAAATGGCGCGAATACTTCGTTCGTCCACAAACTGGTCGATCCTAAAACCCCCATCGAGTCATTAGTGGTACATCCGCTAACAACACTGACGGGTTACAAAACCCTGGCTAACAACAGAATCGTTTTACCTGCCGATATTTTCGGTAGCGAGCGCAAAAATTCCAAGGGACTCAATATGAACATCATTTCCGAATCTGAGCCATTTTTCGCGGCACTAGAACAGTTTAAAAATACCCAATGGCAAGCGGGCCCTCTGGTTAACGGTAAAACCTTAACTGGCGAACATAAAACGGTTGTTAGCCCATACGACACTACCCAAACCGTAGGTCAAGTCGCCTTCGCCGACAAAGCTGCAATCGAAGCAGCCGTCGCGTCTGCTGAAGCAGCATTTGCCTCTTGGGCACGCACACCAGTGGAAACCCGTACATCTGCACTGCAAAAATTGGCCGATTTATTAGAAGAAAACCGCGAAGAATTGATCGCTCTTTGTACCCGTGAAGCGGGCAAGAGCATTCAAGACGGTATCGACGAAGTCCGTGAAGCCGTTGATTTCTGTCGTTACTACGCAGTACAAGCCAAGAAGATGATGGCAAAACCTGAACTACTTCCAGGCCCAACGGGTGAACTGAACGAACTGTTCCTCCAAGGCCGCGGCGTATTCGTGTGTATCAGCCCATGGAACTTCCCATTGGCCATCTTCCTCGGTCAAGTCTCTGCGGCATTAGCGGCGGGTAATACCGTCATCGCAAAACCCGCGGAGCAAACCTCAATTATTGGTTACCGTGCGGTTCAACTCGCTCATCAAGCAGGTATTCCTGTCGAAGTGCTGCAATTCCTACCGGGTACTGGTGCGACTGTGGGTAGCGCAATTACGGCCGATGAACGTATCGGTGGCGTGTGCTTTACCGGTTCAACTGGCACAGCAAAACTGATTAACCGCACACTCGCCAACCGCGAAGGCGCGATTATTCCATTAATCGCCGAAACTGGCGGCCAAAATGCCATGGTAGTGGACTCTACCTCTCAACCCGAGCAAGTGGTTAACGATGTGGTTTCATCGTCATTCACCAGCGCGGGCCAACGCTGCTCCGCACTGCGCGTGCTCTTCCTCCAAGAAGACATCGCCGATCGCGTGATCGAAGTCCTGCAAGGCGCCATGGATGAGTTAGTGATTGGCAACCCAAGTTCAATCAAAACCGACGTAGGCCCCGTGATTGACGCCACCGCCAAAGCCAACTTAGATGCGCATATCGATCATATCAAGCAAGTCGGTAAGCTTATCAAGCAAATGCCGCTGCCTGCTGGCACTGAGAACGGTCACTTCGTGTCGCCAACTGCAGTGGAAATCGACTCAATCAAAGTGCTCGAAAAAGAACACTTTGGCCCAATCCTGCACGTGATCCGCTACAAGGCAGCCGAACTGAGCCAAGTGATCAACGAGATCAACAGCACAGGCTTTGGCTTAACCTTAGGTATCCACAGCCGTAACGAAGGCCATGCCCTTGAAGTTGCCGACAAAGTGAACGTAGGTAACGTCTACATTAACCGTAACCAAATCGGCGCTGTGGTCGGTGTACAGCCTTTCGGTGGTCAAGGCCTGTCAGGCACAGGTCCTAAAGCCGGTGGCCCACACTACTTAACCCGTTTTGTGACTGAAAAGACTCGCACCAACAACATCACTGCCATCGGTGGTAACGCCACGTTACTGTCACTGGGTGATAGCGAAGAATAAGTACACTGAACTTGCTTTAGAATATCGCGATGCATCTTTAGCCATCGCGATAACAATAAAAAAGCCAGACTGAGTCTGGCTTTTTTATTAGAGTCTAAAACGGTACTTATCTATGACGTAACAACTTAATTAAAATCCCAGTCATTACATATCCGTCATTAATACGGGTTGACCAAAACCTTTAAGTTCAGCATGGGAGGACTCAAAATACTGCTGCCAAAACTGTTTCAACGGCAACATTACTTGACCGCCTCTAAATCCTTTTGATGTAGCAGGAACCCAACCCGCACCTAATACGTAAATATCTGCCTGCTTAAAATCACTCAGCATGTTCGCTTTTTGTATTTTTAGCATTTCTTGCTCAGGTTCGATAACTTTTAAGGTGTTTTTACTGTAAAAGCTGGTCACATCTGAATTTTCAACCATATCGGACACAAGTAACAATACTCGGCGTCCTTCGGTATCGGCAGCCACTTGCGGCGCAATAACCTGAGATAAATTACTGAGGATTTCAGTTTTAGGCAAATCCACATCATTAGGTTTAAAAGCATGTTTTATATGGGCATCAATTTTACTTCTAACGAACTGAGCCTGCTTATTCATGCAATTATCAAAAGCCATTAGATTTTTCTTCGATACGTCATCCCTGTCAGCAATATCAGTATCCAGCCTGCCACTAAACAAAACATCGGTATAAAAATCTTTTACATAAGCACTAAAGCTAATGATAGTGATTTTATCTCCAGCTTGTAGGAAGAGATGCACTTTCTCATGAACTAACTGTTTAATATTTATGTCCGGAGAAAAAGTACCATCAATCGCCACAAATAAATGTCGGCCAGAAACTGTCTTTGCCGTTAGTGGATCAATTTTGGCAAACTCGTAGCAACTTTTAATATCATTTCTCTCAGCGGCCATCGCAGGCAAACACATAGAAATAGCTAAAGTGCCAAACAAGCCAGTAACCACCAACTTAGCAAGCTTTGTCATTCCTGTCATGAACTTAACTCTCCAAGTATCTCTTTGCGTAAACGATCGCGCATCTGTTCTTCCGTTTCAACAACCTTTTTTTGCTGAGTTATTTCAGCAAGCAGCTCTTGTCGAATACGTTGTTCAGCTTGTTCTGGCGTTTCGGCCTCTGCAGCCTTTTTAGCATTCGCTTCAGCAACAAACTCGGCTTTCAATCTTGCTTCCATCGCCTCTGGTGCTTCGGAAGTTTCTACCTCAACAACATGAGACGTTGCCACCACAGCGGCACTTTTCATCGCCTGATGGCTGGCTAATGTTTGATGCTCACGTAAACGTACCGATTGATCATATCGATTTTCGGCATTACCTAAATCTTCCATATACATCAAGAATGAACGTTCACCACAGGCCTCTAACACCTCTAGCACCTTAGGATCTTGGCAATTAGTTTCGGCTTTTTGATTCATTCTTTGCTGCAAGTTAGTTAGGCGCTTCTGGGCCACGCGCGCGACTTGCTGCTTTAAACGAGAATAATGCGTCTTAAACTCACGCTCACTTTTAAAGTTGCCAATTTCTTTGCGCGCATCTTTAGAATGTTTGCCAGCAAATCCGGTTTTAAAACCAATTAAAATACCGAAAATCTGTAATAGGATGAATAAGAAAGCAAGAAAAATAAAAGTTCCCCAACCGCCTTTCTGTTCACGATCCCACACGTCATCCTTTGCTTTATCACCTGCACTTTTAGACTCATCCAGTAAGAGTGCTGGAGGTGCTTCAGCATAGGGGTCTTGTTCTTGATACAATCCACTCGTTTGCTGAATATTGACTTCATCAATGTGCATTTTTTCAAGCACTTGACCACGCACATAGGTTGCCAATACTGCAATCACTAGGATCGCAATAGCTGTAACCGTGGTGATGAAATAACGGGGCTTAACCTCTGCGTTAGTAGAGATCCGATTAATGAGTTGCTTATATTGAGGCTCATTATCATCCTCAAAGGTTTTATCTAAATTAATGCGAGTATTAGGTGCCAGTTCTGGCGTCGATTTGTCGCGGTTTTTAGCATTTTTCCACCAGACCTTGGCCTTTTTAATGAGCGAGTTAGCATGCAGCTCATGTCCAGTAAAGTGAGTTAAACCTACCAGTAAAACCGAGATGATGAAGGCGATACCCACAGCACCTTGCTGCTGTAGTTTTTCCGATGCTCCGGGAATCGTGAAACCTGAAAGAACGTAACTAAATCCCATTGCTTCAACAAACACTAAGGCGGCAATCAATATCCACCCCAAAATATGTAAGTTGTTACGACCATTTTCAGTCACTTTACCTAAATAGTCTTGGCTTTTACTGAAAAGCTCCTCGTCCTTATTCACTTTCTCATAATGAGCGGCAAAATCAGTACACAGTGCGACTTCAGTATTCAACCAATCCTTATCGTAAATCTTAACTTGGGTTTCATAATCTTTCGCTAAGCGACTCTCCTTACCGATTACCGGAAAGGCATACCATGTATTAAGCCACCAGAAACTGACCTTATCCCACCAAACCGTAATAATGAACACTAATACCATCAACGAAAGTAACAGCGACACTAACGTGCGATACTCATTAAATAACATAGACACAAAATCCATTTACCGCTCCTAAGCACATTGCTTATAACAATTTGGGTTCAAAATCGGCTTCATAAACCGTTTTATTCTTCTCGTAGTACAACTTGCCAGCAATCGCGGTCGCTGAACGATCGATTGGCATCACCACATCTATACAGCGCACAGGAGAGTCTTTGTCCGTTGTAAAAACACGATATAACAAGCCTTTATCACCATAATAAGTCTCTACATGGCTCGTAAGCTGATAATTTGGATCATCTTTACTTGAACCTTTGTAATTCTTCCAAATATTCACTTTAGGCGCAGAAACAGCCGTGCCACTGTCCTTAATTACAGCAACAGGGGTCAAACCAATATAATGGCCATTCACTTTATAACCCCAAGCAGTACCATTCATACCCGGTAAATAATCTGCTGTGTTGTAATCCTTACGATTATAGCTCTCACCTGTGGCTAAACTCTTCACGTCCCCCGTGACTCTCGGTCCCTCAACGGCGCAATTTAGGCTAGAGACTTCAGATGCATACGCCTTGCTAAATAATGCAAAACCGCTCTCTTTTTTAGCACCCACTAACTGGGTAAAGTTTGTCGATGGGTCGAGCATTTTCTTACCGCCAAAATCTACCAAGGCTTTTTGCAGTTTCACTGGCTCAAGTAACTTGACGATTTCCGACTCCGTCATTTGTATTTGAGCTGGTGAAGTGCTCGGTTTATTTGGCTGAGTTGTAGGCTGCTTTTCCACTTGAGTCGTAGGCTTGGCTGCTGCCACTTTATCCTGCGATCGGCGGGATAAATAACTCAAATTTGCCTTCTGTTTGTATGAATAGGCCAGTAATTGATCCGGTTTACCGTCAATTTCAATAATTTCTACTCGACGATTTTTTGCTTTGCCAGCGTCATCACTATTAGCTGCAACAGGCTGTGACTCCCCTGCTCCTTGGAAGAATAATCGCTCAGTCGGAATGCCAGCTTGATTAAAGAGGGTTGCCACATAACGCGCTCTCGCTTCGCTAAGCTCTTGATTTAACGATTCAGCACCACTGGCATCTGTATGACCTGTAATCAAAATGTTTTGTTTAGAGTCTTTATAGATAGCGGCGAGTTTTTGAAATTTTTGTTTAGCTTGTGGCGTCGCCTCTGAAGCTCCAGAAGCAAACATCACTTCACTATTACTCGAAACTGTCGCAGCCATACCCACAACTTGATAATTAGCGTACTTTTCTGAATCTTCCTTCGACATGGTTTGTTCGGTTGAACTGATCAGTAAGCTACTTTGTTGTTCATCTGATGCTTTTGAAGCGCTGATTGAAGTAAATTGAATATCAAGATTTTCTGTTTTCGCTAACTGTTCTAATGCTTCGCGTTTTTGCTGAAAATCATAACCAACGGTACAACCAATCGCAGCACCAGCGGCACCGCCATAAAGCATACCTTCATTGCCACCTAAATAATTCCCAATCAATACACCTAAACCAGTACCAATAGCACAACCAATAACAGTTTCTTTATTATCTTCAACAGATTGAGTGATGGCACAACTGCTAAGCGCTAATACGCCAGCAACTGCGAGCGATATGGATTTCAAATTTGACTTCATAGTCATCCCTAACTTTTTAAAAATTCAAAATTGAATTTTAGATGCAATAAATTAAGTTAAGGATTAGAAGGAATTAGCCCTAAAAAGTCAATCTAAAGTTGATACTGATGTAACCAAAATATTAATTAAGGCTGAAATTTGTGAGCAACTTTATATCGAAGATATTTAAGCGACTGACACAGGAGTTGTCATAAAACAGTTTTATCCTAATGTGAAGTCACAATCACTATGCAAAAAAATCATTACTGGGAATCGTTTCTCAGTTGCACCAAATCTTTCATAGACCTCATAATCTGCACATGACTAATCTCTCTCTTTCTCCCCATATTACATTTTACTAAGGTGGCTATGACATTTTCGTTGTTAGATATTTCTGCATTGGTGTGGTTTATCGTTTCTTGGGCTGGCTACACCGCCTTTGCCCGTAGCAAGGCGAGAGATACAGACTGTATTGCCCGTGGTCTGCATAAGCATAGAATTTACTGGATGCTTGAGGTGATGACCCGCGGTGTGCGTGTAGGTGATGCGGCACTACTCGCCAACCTTGAGCGCAATATTGCCTTTTTTGCATCGACCACGCTGTTTGTGCTCGCGGGTGTGCTGACCTTATTTGCACAAGTTGAACGACTAGAAAGTGTTATTGCGACGATTCCCTTCGCCACGCCACCGAATCATGCGCTGGTGCAAGTCAAACTCGCGCTGTTAGTCAGTATTTTTGTGATGGCCTTCTTCCAGTTTACTTGGTCAATGCGCCAATACGGTTTTGTGAACGTGATGATAGGCGCGGGTCCTCTGGACACCGATGGCTCAAATGACAATCTCAAAGCCTATGCAAGACAAATGGCAACAGTGCAAGATCAAGCGGCACACTCCTATAACTATGGTTTACGCGCCTATTACTTTTCAATGGCGGTATTGTGCTGGTTTGTACACCCGATACTCTTTATCTCGGCTAGCTTATTTGTGGTCGCAACCTTATATCGCCGCGAATTCAAGTCCCGTGCCGTTCTGGCGATCACAGCGGCAAAAGGCCATCTGCAAATAGAGAGCCAAGTGCGGGAAACCGCCCGCAACCACAAAATAGAATCATAGCCTTGGCGGTTTAGGCCGCTGGCGTCATCTTGATTGGAATTATTGTTCTATACTCTTTGGGTCATGTTTCTATTGAATTACTGGGAGAGTGCCATGAGCGATAACTTATTAACCTTAGATGAAGTGTGCAAAATGCTAGATAAAACACCAGCGACCATTAAACGCTTCGCTCGGGAGAATTTACTCTCAAGTGTTCAAGATGGTGACGAATTAAAATTCCCTGAAGCGGAAGTTAAACGCTACCTCGCCTTTTCACAACGCTTAGGCTAAAACGCATCAAGTAAAGTAACTAATGGCAAATAAAACTGAGTCATCAGTATTTAAGCCGTTTGAATTTGTAAAGGTGGCTTGAATTGAAATGTGATACTCGAATTTGAGTACGCTGCTTAAGTTTAAGTCGTCGATAGCGAGTTAAAACAGACTGTGAATGCGATATGGACAGTGACGCTCAAAGGGATTTGAACTGAGCCATTCCGGTTTATTGCAAGGGATTTGTTAGGCAAAATCTAGCGGTGTAAACCATTAAACTTAAGCGATGAAACTTTAAGCTATGTAAGTCTCAAGCTGTTAATCCAAAAGATTCAATCCATTACTTATTATTTAAAGCCTGCTGCAACTGCCGATAGGATAACCACTCTCGCTGCACTTCACTTAGACCTAAGTCAGCGGCGAGTTGTTGCAATTGAACTTCATACTTAGGCAATAGGGTTTCATCATTGGTCATAATCGCGAGTTCAGCAAAATCCCCTAAACCTTCGATATGATCGATTGTTAGATGAAATTCACCCAGAAAATAGATACTGCGGCGCTTTTTAATTTCCAGTACACACTCATAGCCTAAGGTATGCAGCATACTTTTTGCTTTTGTTGCTTCAGTGATATTCACGGCTTCACAGCGGTCTTTTTCTGGCCCTTTCACTATCCACAGCATTATCCCCGATGGCTGCATCTCACGGATACACAAGCTCTTGTGTTCGCCTTTAAGTGATTGTGATGGCAGATCAAAGTAACAGTCATGCTCAAGGTTATCTTCGAGCATGACCTCGGGATTTCTCATTTGTAAGGCAGCGAAAAAAGCGTAGCGATCCAGTAAGCGGTATTTAAGCTCGACCTCAAACTTACCATTAAAATGGGCATTAATTTGTGGGGCTAATGCTTCTGGCATCGCAGGGTTCATCGATTTATATCCGCTTTTAATGGGTAAAATATATCGCTATTTATAATATTGAGCGCCAACATCTTAATTCTAAAAGATTAAATCCAAAACCTTAAGCGAGTCTGTGGTACAAGGCCTGATACTCTGCACTGTCTTCAATTAAGCTCTGGTGAGTGCCAGACGCAATAATCTTCCCCTGACCGAGTAAATGAATTTGATCCATCTTCGCCATAGCGGTTAAACGATGGCTAATCATAAGTAAGGTTTTATCCTGAGCAAATTCAAACAGTAAACTTAAAATTTCCCGCTCGGTGCGTTTATCTAGCCCTTCGGTTGGCTCATCGAGCAATAACAGCGGTGCATCACGCAGCAGCGCCCTAGCAACACCAATACGGCGCTGCTCGCCGCCCGAAAGCTGACGTCCACCTTCACCTATCCACATATCCAGCGGCTTATCACCCGTGAGTAAAGCGCCAAGCCCAACCCGTTGTAACACATCAATCAAGCGTGCGTCGTGGGCCGTGCGTTTCTCGCCCTCGATAACAGGTAAGGCTAATACTAAATTTTCCCGCAAAGTACCTGCAAACAAATAGATGCGTTGACTAATCACAGTAATCGCATCCCTAAGACCGCGCTCACTGTACTCTGAAAGTGCATGACCATCGAGCTTGATGTGCCCTTGCTGCGCTTGCCATTCTCGGGTAATCAGCGTCAATAAGCTCGACTTACCGCACCCCGTTGGCCCAAGTAACGCGACTTTTTGCCCAGCTTTTATCTCAAGGGACAAACCTTGCAGCACATTTTGATCGTCTCGATAACCAAAGTGGATACCTTCAATCTGTAATGCGCCAGATTTTGCCCTCAAGCCAGTATCGACAGCAAATTGAATATCGGCCTTTTGTTCGGTGATTTCATTAATTCGCGTTGCGGCCAATACGCAACCTGACAAATGCTGAAACGCGCCCGCGATCGGCATCATCATCTCGACGCAGGCCATAGTCGCAAACACCATAAGTGCAAACATGGGCCCCGGCGGCACGGCATCACCCACACCTTGAGCGGCTAAATAAAGCATCATGATCAAGGCTGAGCCCGTGGAGAGGATCAACATGGCTTGGCTGAGAGCAGTGATATTGGCCATCGCGCTTTGGCTGCGAAAAAGTGCAATTTCTGCATCATTCAGTTTCTGCCTGAATCTGTCGTTCGCGCCAAATAGACTAAGTTCGGCTTGGCCTTGCAACATATCCAGCAACTGCACCCGATAATGACGCTTGGTTTCGAGCATAGTCCGGCTCGGCCCGTGTCCAAGGCGATAAAATAGCAGTGGCATCACCAGCCAAACAGCGACTAAAAATAGGCAAAGACTCAGGGCCAGCTTGGCATCGAACCAAGCAAGAAACAGATACAAGAGCCCCGTCATCAGAAGGGATGCCGCCATAGGCGTGAGCAGTCGCAGGTAAAGATGATCTAGGGTATCGATATCGGCCACTAAGCGATTGAGCATGTCGCCACGGCGCAGACCTTGCAGATTTTTAGCACTGAGCGGCAAGAGTTTACGCCACGCCCAAACACGAAGTTCAGTCAACAACTTAAAGGTCGCCTCATGGGTCGCTAAACGCTCGCCATAACGACTAGCGGTTCGGGCAATTGATAAGAAACGTACCCCGCCAGCGGGAGTGAAAAAGTTAAAGGACTGCGCCGTGACTATTGTCAAACCCGCGACCGCGGTAGCGGAAAGAAACCAGCCCGAAAGTGACAGTAAACCTATGCCAGCCATCAAAGTAATAATGGTCAGCAGCAAGCCCACGGACATCATTAGCCACTGGCGCGAGAACAATCGAATAAAGGGGATCAGCACTTTCATTGGGCATCTCCTTTAGTAGACTCGGCGGCAATGTCGAGTGGAGCGTCACTATCAAGCTGCGTCTCACTTGCGCTTGCCGATAACGGTACAAGTTCAATATCCGCCACGGACTCAACATTTTCACGCAGTAAGGTTTGGAATAAGCCGTGTGTGTCAGACAAAGTGGTAAAGTCGCCCCGCTGCACTATCAAGCCTTTATCGAGTACAAGAATAGTATCCATTTGATCTAACTGATCTAATCTGTGGGTCACCATAATGCACATCTTACCCGCCATGGCGCGATTCAGCGCTGAACTCACCGCCTGCTCACTCTGGCTATCTAAACTGGCTGTGGGTTCATCAAGGACAAACAAACTCGCCTGCTGCCCAAGCGCCCTTGCTAAAGCAATACGTTGAGCTTGGCCGACGGATAAACCGGAAGATTGCTCACCGACCGGCGCATCTAAACCCAATGGTTGCGCCTTAACGAAGTCGCCAATATTGGCCTCTGCCAGCAAGTGCCACAGCGTATCGTCGGGCAGAGTTGGGTCGGCTAAGGCCACGTTATCCCGCACTGTGCCGTGAAATAACTGCGGTTCCTGTCCAAGCCAAGCTAAGTACTGTCGCCAATGGGATAAGTCTAATGCGGATAACTCATGGCCATTAATCAACAAATGGCCCTTGTAGGGTAAAAATCCCAATAAGGCGTTGAGTAAACTGGTTTTACCCGCGCCACTCGGGCCAACTAAGGCTAAGCGTTCACCCTCTTTTAACTCAAAACTCAGCGGGCCAAGTAAACGCGTGCCATCGACACTGAACACCTCAAGATTGTCGGCACTCAGCGTCTCTATGCTATTGATGCAGACGTGGCCGGCAAATTCAGGTTCCGGATGTTCGAGCAAGGTAATCAAAGCTTCTGCCGCGCCTATAGCCTGCGCCTTAGCATGGTAATGAGTCCCCATGTCGCGCAGCGGTTGATAAAACTCAGGAGCTAAAATCAGAATAAATAGCCCAGTAAATAGGCTGAAAGGAATACCACCCATGTCAGGATCTGTACTTGAGCTGATATTGGCATGGGCGCCATAGTAGCCAAAATCTAAGTGACCTAAGTAACTGAAACCAAAGTAAACCGCCAATACTGCAATCGATACCGCGGCAAAAAACTCTAAGACTGCCGAGCTTAAAAATGCCATGCGTAGCACCGACATAGTACGGCTACGAAACTCCTCCGAAGCAGTAGCGATCACCTTAAGCTCGGCATCACCACGGTGAAAGAGTTTCAAGGTGCTTAAGCCTTTTAATCTATCCATAAAATGGCCGCTCAATCTTGCAAGCGCACTGAAGTTCTTGCGATTAGCATCTGCAGCGCCCATGCCAACTAAGATCATAAACATAGGGATTAATGGCGCTGTGAGTAACAGGATTAAGCCTGCCGCCCAGTTAATCGGGAATACCGCTGCTAAAATGAGGATGGGAATAAAACCAGCAAGGCTGATTTGCGGAAGGTATCTGGCATAAAAATCTTGTAAATCTTCGACTTGCTCTAAGACTATGCTTGCCCAACTCCCTGCGGGTTTACCTTTAATAAATGCCGGACCTAGCTTAGTCAACTTGTCCATCACTGCCGCGCGAATATGGCCACGTAGACGCTTACCCGCCTCAAAACTGGCGCGTTCACGCCCATAAGCCAGCAAGGCACGCAGTAACATCAAGGCAATTAGCGCAATAAAATGAGGTGTATAGGTATCAATACTCACGCTGAAACTGACCGTTTGGGCATTGTCAGTTAGCGGTATAACTTGCCCTATGATCACGCCATCCAGAATCGTCGCGATAATATAAGCCTGCGCCACCATAGCGACGGCGCTTATCATCCCAAGCCATAACGACAATTTAAGGAACAGGCCACAGGCTTTTTTCTGGGCTTTAAGCCAAACAAGAAGGGATTTTTCTAACGACTTATCCATGGTGCTCCAACAAGAAAACAATTAAGCGACTCGTAGCGGGGATCGACTATCGATAACAACTCAGTTTAAGGGGCTTGCAACAGCTAAAAAGTTCCGATAGGGACGCAGTATCGCAGGCATCTACAACAGATGAAACCCTATCACAGACTTTTGCTAGCGGACTCACAAAAACGAGCTAAAGATAAATAAATCTAGGAGTTAACGGAACTTTACCTAGTACTAGCCTGATTTTAAAAACTTAGGTAGCATGAAGCTCTTTGTATTAAATGTCCTCTATCTATGCCAAATAAAAATGCTGGTTTCACCCTGATTGAACTCGTTGTGGTTATTATTATTCTTGGCGTATTAGCCGTAGTAGCTGCACCTAAATTCATTAATTTACAATCAGATGCCTATAAGAGTCAGCTCTCAGGTGCACTGGCTTCGATGAAATCCGCCGTGACCCTATTCAAATCAAAGTCGGAAATTACTAACAGCGGCACCACGAATAGAGTCGTTTACGACGAAATCCGTGGCGAAAACTATCAGCCTTGGGCTGCCAGTACCAGCGGTATAACGCCAAGTACAGCTTACACGACTCCGCCAGAAATTTTTAAAGCGGCAGGGCTAAATGTGAATGAGTGGTCCTATCGAATTTACACCACCAACGGCACCTATGAAGTTATCGCCACACCAAAGCAAAAACTGAACCTTGCCACGCCCACAGAAGCGCAAGTCGAAGCGACAAATTGTTATATCGACTATAAATGGGAGACAACGGGCGTTCCCACTTATAAAAAAGTCGACACTGGTTGCTAGGCGACCTTAACGATAAAATATCTACAGAAAAACAGCGAGTTAACCTGATGTTATCTCGCTGTTTTATTTACGCCCTAAACTCATTTTGTTGTTAATGCTTACGTTTACAATTAAGCATTTTTAAAGAGTTCGCGTTTATTGCACTCCACCGTATTTCACTAGCACATGCCAGAGCAACTTAAGTTCATGGGCGACTTGCGCACGATTACCGCGGTCACGCCAATGCTGGGGAGAATGGTATAAATCCCGCGCCGCCACGCCTATGGCATAGGCATCGACTCTGTCTTCTATGGCAATCCGATTAGCCAGCGATGGCATAGTTGGCCCACGGAAATCACTGGGGATCTGCGCCGTATGCAGGCTAAAGCCATCATGATATTGCAGCTCAATATCATATTTATCGCAAATTTTACTTAAGCTTGCGCCAATATCAGTACCCTTAAAACTGGGGTCCGCCACCAGCATGGCGATATCTTCATCGAGGGAAACATCGCCATGGATCTGCGCCTCTATATAATGGTCAAGATTATTCGATAGCGGCCGCTCGAAACGTGACAGCAAGGAAGCATTGAGCTGATGCCCCAAATAATGGATCACATTCAGCGGCTTAAAGTCGGTTTTGCCTAAGGCATAGTGACGCTCAAAACTCTCAGTCAGCAGCGCCGCTAAAATATCATCGAAACATGACAGCGTACCCTTCTCTTTCGGATTACGATACGAGTCGAGATAACTAAAGGTTGAGCGCGCCATCGCACTCGTATGAGTCAAAAAATAACAGCTTCCAAAACGTGGGGCGGGACCGTCCTGCCACATCCCCAGATCGAGTGCACCGTATTTAGGCCGAGATTTAGTGCCCTTGTATACATCACCAAAAAGCTGATTTTCCCAATGATCCCGTGGGCCACCTAACTCAGGTGACAACTGACCATTAGAAATATGGGTCTCAAACTGGCTGCGGTATTGACCATCGCGCAGTAAACCTTCGGCCACAGTCATACCACGACTATCGATTCTATCGGGATGAAAATGCAGCGCAATTCGGCCACAGTTGAGCAATTGTTTAAGCGCGAGTTGCATCTCATGCATGGGGATATTTGACATCTGCTGCACATTTTTAATCACAGCGACGGCTTGTTCACTGCGTCCTCGTGCAAGGCGTTCAATATGCTGTATCGCTGTCATAATCCACCTATAAATGAGAGGCGTTTAACCGTTCCCACAATGCCTCATCCTAAAATAAACGTGAGATAAATCGCAAGCATGCAGAGAACTGCTCTTAAGCCACTCCATCTAAATGACTCAGTTAAACATGAATGACTCAGTTAAACGTGACCGTGAAAACACTCAATAATTCTTTCGCTCGGTTCATTGTTAAAAATTCAGCGAATAACATCAATCACGAACTGAACAGATAGCGAAACCAATTGCGTCATTGATTAATTCTACTCCAATCGACTTTAGTTTATACCACTCTCATTATTGTAGCGTGATCTACCGCTAACTCATTCTAACTCTAGATAAAAAATGCCTATGACTTCAATTGATATAATGAAATAGGCCTAATAGTCATCTTGTTCCTTGAAATCAATTAACTTCCATAACCTCAAACTCTGCTATCTAAACTTGCGCCTAAAAGATAAGCGAGGCCGAGTGAAAGCCGCCGACAAGCGATTTATGTGCCAATATGAATGAAACCCAGCCCAAAAACCTTTATTAGATGGCACTTAAAGCCCTGATCCTGTAAGCTGCACGCCCGCCAGCAGACCTGGCTATTGACCATAAATGCAGCACAGTGTTGCCACAAGAGACCAATCTATGAGTTTTACCTCCCTGGGCTTATCGGCCCCGATACTTAAAGCCGTTGCCGAACAAGGCTACGACACACCTTCGCCAATCCAAGCTCAAGCGATTCCCGCTGTGCTTCAAGGCAAAGATGTGATGGCGGCCGCCCAAACAGGAACAGGTAAAACAGCAGGTTTCACCCTACCTATGCTCGAACTCCTGAGTAAAGGTAACCGTGCCCAAGCAGGCCAAGTGCGCGCATTAGTGTTAACTCCGACACGCGAATTGGCGGCTCAGGTTGCAGAAAGTGTTGAAACTTATGGTAAGAATTTACCACTGCGCTCAGCGGTGATATTTGGTGGCGTGCCTATCAATCCACAAATCGCGAAATTACGCCACGGTGTCGACGTATTAGTCGCCACACCAGGTCGATTGATGGATTTGTACAATCAAAAAGCGGTGAAATTCAGCCAGCTTGAAATCTTAGTATTAGATGAAGCCGATCGCATGCTCGACATGGGCTTTATCCGCGATATCCGTAAGATCCTGGCCATTTTACCTAAGCAACGCCAAAACCTGATGTTCTCAGCCACCTTCTCCGATGAAATTCGTGAGCTGGCAAAAGGCTTAGTGAACAATCCGGTCGAAATTTCGGTCACGCCACGTAACGCGGCGGCGACCACAGTAAAACAATGGGTTTGCCCAGTCGATAAGAGCCAAAAATCGGCACTGTTGATCCAACTCATCAAGCAAAACGATTGGCAACAAGTGCTGGTATTCTCGCGCACTAAACATGGTGCTAACCGTCTGGCGAAAAGCCTTGAAGATGCGGGCATTAAAGCCGCCGCTATCCACGGTAACAAGAGCCAAACAGCACGAACTAAAGCCTTGGCCGACTTTAAAAATGGCCAAGCTCGCGTACTGGTTGCGACCGATATCGCTGCCCGTGGTTTGGACATTGACCAATTACCACAAGTGGTTAACTTCGACTTACCAAACGTGCCAGAAGATTATGTGCATCGTATCGGCCGTACTGGCCGCGCTGGCGCATCGGGTCAAGCCGTGTCACTGGTAAGTAACGAAGAAATCAAACTGCTAAACGATATCGAGCGTTTAATCAATCGCGTATTAGACCGAGAAATGGTTGAAGGCTTTAACCATGAATTGCCAGAATCACGTTTGGGTGGCGGCGGAAAAAGTAGTGGTAAATCAGTACCAAGCCGTAGAAATACCCGCAGCTCAAACCAACCTAGCTCACGCGATGGTGCCCCAAGAAGCGCCGAGCATAAAGATGGTCAACGCAGCGGTGACGTCGCGCGCGGTCACAAGCCAAACGACAAGAATCCAAGACACAGCGGTGAAGCCAGTAGCGCACCTCGTGCTGATTCAGCCAAACCACGTCCAGCACGTTCAAACGATGGCCGTGCGAATAGCGCAGGCGCTAGTCGTCCAAGTGAAAGCCGTTCAGGTTCTGGCGAAAATCGTGGCCAAGCGGGTGAGAACCCTTACGCCAATGGCCCAAAGAAAAACACCCGTCGCCCAAATAACGGCGCGAGTCGTCCAAGAAATTCACAGGATTAATGCACCCACTGAGCGAACTCGCTTGGCGATTTAGCCGCATTAAGCCCTAAACAGAAACGCCCAACTCCGTATGGAATTGGGCGTTTCTGTTTGTCTTTGTTTATATAGTCAACAAGCTGCACAATACGTTTAGCTCATTATCCACACATTGACCAATAACTCGCTTGAACAATCGCCGCTTTAAACAACAGCCTAAACAATAGCTTAAAACAGCAACCTAAGTTAATTTGCCTTAATATCTGGCAACTGCTGCAGGACTTCATCCGTAAAATAGGGTTCATCTTCAACCCAAAAAATGTAGTCTAGCCCTAGGTAGTTTTGTGCAAAATCCAGCAGATCAGGCACAGTATTCTTTTTACCTGTCTTGGGATTAATCTGCCGCAAATTACCGTCTTGCACCGCCATACCTTTCACCAATGCCGCTGGATATTCTTTAATAAAGGCGTAACTCTGTCCCATATGGCCTTTACGATATGGCATTAAATCTGGGCCACCTACGCCCATATTGAGCGCTTTGGCTTGCGCAAATAAGCCTCGCATATAGCCTTTGTCATTCCATGGTAGCCATTCGTCTGGTAAAAAGTTCAAATACACCATAGCGGTTGAATGCTGAAATGACTCAGCTAATACCTGCATGTTTTCGCCAATCGCATCGATATAGTCTTTAGGATTAAAATCACTGGGGAAGGTAGTTGTTCCGTCGGCGTTTTCAGTCCCCACATCAATTGAGCTTTCACTAAAGTTAATGCCAGTGATTTTCCCATCAAACTCTTGGCCTAGCTGGCGCACCAATTGTTGATAACGCGCACGTACTGCAGGCTCCCACATTTTGGCAGACCAACCATATTCGTCATCCGTCACAGGTTTATTGGGATCACGCTCTGGTGCGCTCAGCATGCTTTGCTTCAACACGCCGCCTTGATAAATAGGCTCATCGAGCAAATAAGCCGGCACATTGACTCTAGGCGTAAAGGATTTCTCTTGCAGCTGGATCCACAATTTTTTGCCTATCGAATCGAGATACGCAATATCGGCCCTAATCGCGCTGAAATCATATTCGCCCTGCTTAGGCTCTAAACAGCGCCAAGTATAAACAATCTGCGCACCGCCAAAACGGGGATCGCGCAGCGCCTTGTCGGCACGAATGTTTTCTCCGTTGGCCTCACGATGATTAATGTAGATAAAGTGCTGTAACGGTTGCGGCTCTGACTTAGACTCAAGTTGCGGCTCTGGCTGAATTGATGCAGCGCTCGCTGCGCTTAAAAAGATGCTTAGTAAAATAGTCCATCGAAACATAAATACTCCAAACCAATGCACGCCTTATCACCTGACAAAGCCGTTTATCTGCTCATTTATTTTTTACTCAGAATCACTTCTAACACAGGCAAGCTGAGGGGCATATCAATTAAGCAGACAAATACAAAGTGTTACTTAATCGCCCAATAAGATTCGCGGTGAAGTAGACACAAAGGTGTAGTGACTACAGCTATAAAACCCAACAAAAAAGGGAATAAACCTGAGTTTATTCCCTTTAAAAATAGAGCGAATTAAATCGAGGTACGATTCAACTCAAGCTAGGCCAAACTTACTTCATTGGCCAAGCGCGGTAAGATTTCCCTTTAATGCGGCCACCAGTAATTTTGTTCAGTGCTTTCTTGGCAACCTTACGATTTACGGCCACATAGGCGCGGTAATCGGTCACTTGGATTTTACCCACCTGTGAGCCTTCGATACCGTTTTCGCCTGTCAGCGCGCCTAAGATATCCCCTGGACGCAGCTTTTCCTTCTTACCACCATCGATCTGCAGAGTGATCATGGTTGGCGCTGCAGGCGTGTTGCCGAGCAGGGTTTCAGATGGCAGTGATTCACTGGTAATTTCGCGCTCTAAATACTCTTCTAACAAGGCAATTTTGTAACCGTCTTGGTCGTTATAGAAGGTATAAGCGGCGCCTTTACTGCCCGCACGGCCAGTACGACCGATGCGGTGAATGTGCACTTCGGTGTCATAAGCGACGTGATAGTTGAACACGGCATCCAGCGCATCGATATCTAAACCACGGGCGGCAACGTCGGTCGCCACTAATACACAGGCACTCTTATTAGCAAATTGCAGCAGGGTTTCATCCCTATCTCTTTGCTCTAAATCGCCGTGCAAAGCCAATACGCTAAAGCCTAAACCTTCAAGCTCATCGGCCACTTTTTGGGTTTCGCGTTTTGTGTTACAAAACACCACAGCACTTTCAGGCTTATGTTCTAACAACAATAATTGCAGCGCTTGCATACGCGCCTTGTCATCATCTAAGTGATAAAAATGTTGGGCTATGCTTAAGCTATCGTGATTACCTTCAACTTTAACCATGCTTGGGTCATACATGATTTGCTTGGCAATTGATTGAATTTGCTCAGGGAACGTCGCGCTGAATAGCAGCGTCTGACGCTCACGTGGCGCTTGTTCGATAATCGCATCAAGGGCGGGTTGGAAGCCCATTTCTAACATGCGATCGGCTTCATCGAGCACTAACATGTTGAGATTGCTTAAATCTAAGCGGTTACGATCTAAGTGATCGACGATACGACCCGGCGTTCCCACGATAATGTGCGCGCCGTGTTCCAGCGAGCCGACTTGTGGCCCCATAGGCACGCCGCCGCAAAGTGTCAGTACTTTAACGTTATGAATACCACGGGCAAGGGTACGGATTTCCTGCGCCACTTGGTCCGCCAACTCGCGGGTTGGGCATAACACTAAGGTTTGAATGCGAAAGCGTTTAACGTCTAACTTGTTCAGTAACCCTAAGCCAAAGGCGGCCGTTTTACCCGAGCCAGTTTTACCCTGACCTATCACATCCTGCCCCGCTAAAATGGGTGGCAAACTTTGCGCCTGAATTGGCGTCATCTCGTTGTAGCCCATAGAAGAAAGGTTCTCAAGCAGTTCGGGTTTTAGCTTAAGAGTCGAAAAAGCCATTGATGGATTAGGCTTAGTATCAGAGTTGCTCAAGGTGAATATCCTGTGGTGGGTAACGAAGCGGCTGCTAGGTTACTGAAATTGCGTTACTTATCGATTTAACTGGTCTATCAAGATTCAGGTTAGCTTTGGGCTAGCTTGAGTTTAGATTTAAGCGCTAGGCTCGCTCAACCCAAAAGCACGGCTATTGTAGCAACAAAGCGCAGCTTTTGCCTCAAGTCCTTAAGCAATAGACATAGCAGGCGTAAACAGCAACAAAAAAGCCCTGCAGGAATACAGGGCTTAGGCTTGGATTTAGAATTAGCTCAGTGCGGCAGATTTAACAAATTACGCGATCTGGCCGAAACGCCCTTCTTGGTAATCGCGAATCGCCTGCTGAATCTCCGCTTGGGTGTTCATCACAAAGGGACCCATCTGGACGATTTTTTCACGGATAGGTTTACCCGCAAACAGTAGCATCCCAGCGCCGCGCTCATCGGCTTTAAGCTTAAGCACACTTTGGCTATCGATCACTAAAAACTCGCCCTGATGATGTTGATTTGAAGCAGATGACCACTGTGAATCTTCACCCTTGCTTGAATCGCTTTTATATAAGTCACCTTGATACAAGTACAAGGCGACAAACTCGTGTTGAGACAAATCGAGCGTGGCCTCAGCATTTGGCGATAGACTTAAATCAGCAATAGCAGCCTCACCCGCTAATCCTTGAATAGCCGCACTAATAAATGGCTGATCTTTAAAGCCCCAATCACCCGCTAAGGCTTTTAAGCTAGCGCCAGTGTTATTGGTCACTTCAACGCTCGCGCTACCCGCAGTATCTTGATACTTAGCTGGACGCAGCTTGTCTTTGGCGGGCATGTTGACCCAAATTTGGAATCCATGCAGACCATCGACAGCATCGGCCAGCGGCATTTCAGAGTGCACTACACCGAACCCGGTACTCATCCACTGCACATCGCCGGCACGAATCGCCTTCACATTACCCATTTGGTCACGGTGCTCAAAACCGCCCTTACGAATGTAAGTGAAGGTCTCCATCCCGCGATGAGGATGTGCGGGGAAGCCACCAATAAAATCTTGTTCATCATCGGATTTTATTTCGTCGATCATCAAGAAAGGATCAAATTTAGTCGTCACAAAATCGGCGACACGGCGAATATTGACCCCATCGCCATCCATCGCGGCTTTAGCGGAAAACTGACTTAATACTTTCATTACTGCTCTCCTATCAGTTGAGCAAAGCGATACGTGAAACGCCAAGATCATACGGCTAACACAAGACGCAAACGCTTTGCTGATGGAGGCAGAATAACAAGGAAGTTTACAAAAGAATAACGCGAAATCACGACCTAAACATTCGATAAAATAGAACGGTATGCAGTTGATATCCACTCACACAGGTTTGCCATGGCATTTACTCGTCGACTCACAGACAGTCCGTCCATGGGGCGGACTGTCGTCTCGCTAATCACCATGGCTCACCTTTTTGGCACTAGTGTAACCAGTCTGTATGAAGGAGATACCCAGCAAGCTTTGGGACAGAAATGCGTTGGAAAGTAGTGTTTGGGATCAGTAATTTCAGTTGTTAGAAGTTTAGCGTTTACGAATATCCACTCGTACAGGCTTACCATGGCATTCGCTCGTCGACTCGCAGCCAGTCCGTCCTTGGATGCTCGACCGCCCCGTCCATGGGGCGGACGGTCGTCTCGCTAATCACCATGGCGCACCTTTCGAGCATTCGCGTAATCTGTAGATTTACAAGACATACGCAACATACTTTTGGACAAAAGCGTGATAGACCCTTTGCTCTAACTCGTCAGTTTCGGATTAAAATTTCTATGCATTAACACATTACTAATTGGCTGTCGTAGCGCAGGCATTCCAGTGGAGGCCATGCTGTTTGTGGCCGGAACGTAATTAAGTAACTAGTTAGCTGAACTGCATTAAATCATTCGATTTAGTTTGTTTATTTTCAATAACTTGCTGCATTTTGTAAAGGAAGTCTATTGCCGAATCACAAAATTGCGCCACATCAAAAAAGAAGATCCAGTTATTATTATCTTGTTTCCCACTCAAGGTAATTTGACCGCTCCACCAAGTAAATTCTTTGTTGTAGTTTATATTACCTTGATAATCTAAATGCACTTCATCTGCATGGATAATTTTGTTACAAAGAAATCTTAAATTCTTAGATTTCTTTGTAACTTTCCTCTCATAAATATCGATATCATTTTCTGGTTTAAATGGACAAAACTCATCAAATGATCTGAGCTTAACGGCGAGTTCTATTAAAGATTCGGACACAGAAAGCTTCAGGGTTTTCGAATAAGATTCTTTGTCGTACATACTAAGGTTTGCTCTATACATATACCTACGACATAAATCTTCACCTGCTATAGCTAAACTAGCAAGATTCATCAGTTTAACGTTTAAGCTTGATATTGAAATGTAATGTGACATTGAGACTCCGAAACAGCTAACGTCTTAGAATTTATGCATTGCGCTGTTTATAGGGCATAAATCGCTTGTTGGATTTGGCCGCTACCACATCCATGTTAATTGGTATAAATGATGCTATAGGAATTTGCTTTTTTACGGTAGCGATTTTTTATACAGTTTTATGGGTAATCACTTGATATCGTTTTAGCTTTTTCATACTTCTACGCTCACTTTCGACTGATGATTGACCTTGGTTGACAGCATTTTGGCCCCGCATTCAGGCTGACACTCATACCTCATTTTCTCATTGGCTAGAGTAATTGCGGTTGATAACTGATAAGGCCAGAACTCTGTTGCATTACTAAAATTAGGTCAATGTTCTAATGCTTGAGTTAGCTAGATGCAACTTTGCTAACGAGAAAAGGGACAATTCCGAGTTAAAGCATTAACTCTAACTCGTCAGTTTCGTATAAAAATTTCTATGGATTAACGTTTGGTTAAGGGGCGGGCTTTAGCCCGTCCCAGTGAGCGCAGCGAACGATTTGAACCAGTTGTTAGACCTGGACTCCGAGCTAGCCTTTTACTATTGCTTTCTAGATGCGGCGTCTTTAATAAGCCATTGCATGGCTGCTGCATAAAAAGCAAAACCTGCAATAACAAAGTCGATTCGGTTGCCTTCAGAACCAAAAGCTAGTCGCTCCCCTGGGCGTTTAACGACAAGCTCAATATAGC
This sequence comes from Shewanella sp. SM101, assembly GCF_025654465.1. NCBI lineage: Bacteria > Pseudomonadati > Pseudomonadota > Gammaproteobacteria > Alteromonadales > Shewanellaceae > Shewanella > Shewanella sp. SM101. Next base: position 45,229 of record NZ_JAKKRH010000009.1, on the reverse strand, counting down.
GATTTTCGACCGGAGTGAAATTTTTATCAATTTCGCTCAGGCTATTCACAGCACGTGAGAGTTCTTTAATATCACCGCCCAGGATTGAAGTGTCGGGTTTATGAGCTAGTTTATTTCGTATGACATTTATCTGGTAAATTGTCCGTACTATAGGCAATGGCAGGCCAAATGCTGCTGCCAATGATAGCTTTCCTCCGAAATCACGCGGTAGTTTTGCGTATTTCGATATTTCACCATGACTTTTTTCTTTGATATAGAAGGTCAGGAGTTGCTCTACTGCGAGGTGCAAGCGAAGAACTGACCCAAGTTCGTCATCGGTCTCTGCGGCAGCTATGATGGTTTTGAATTTTTCTAGATCATTGATTTCTAGGTCAACTGTTTTAATGTTTTCTACAATCTCATGCATTATCCGCTACCTTGCGTTTTTGTGTGGAGGTCTAACGCCGCCATAAAGGGCGAGCGAAGCGAGTCCAGCCCACGGCCTTTTGTGGGCTGTCTTTGATGGCCTGGTTATGTGATTACTCTTCATCGTATTCAAAATCTGAAGCCACCCATTCACTAAAACTGCTACAAACAAACTCACTTAACTCAGGGTCCATGCTTCCATGATCTATAAGAGCAACTTTCGGATCTTGATCACTAAGTTTAAGAATAAATGCCATACCACCGCCATCATTACCGATATTAATATAGTCTGGGGCGTATTCCTTTGTTTGATAGCACTCATTTCTCTCAATAAGCATATCTGGCAAATAAAGGTAAACATCTCCGTCCAGCTCTTTGTCGAAGGACAAAAGGAATTGTCGATAGGTTTTAGGTAGAGTGCACCCAAAATATTTTTCTACTTCGACTATATGATTCATAATATTTTCACATAACATTTTATTAGTGCGCATGCGCGTTTACCTCATTAGACCAGTTAAAACGCGCACAGTTAACTACCTGTATGCAAAGAACTTATCAGCTTTCTATCAAATACACCATCTGGAAAAACGCGCATGCGCGTTTTCCAAACCTATTAACTAATTTTGGAAAAATATATACAAATGATTTTAAAGGGTTTTGTTAATTTCATGCTGGATAAACGCGTAAAAAAATGAGCTTAAAAACACTCAAAAGCATCTAAATTTAAATACGACTGTACCCATACATTGTTAGTCGCTTTACGGTAGGGCCAAACATTCGTTAAATAGATGAGATTTTGTAGGGCAATTTATTCGTCCGTTTTCGACTCACTAAATGAATGCTAGCAAGCTTTGGGGCAATAGCTTTTTAGCTAATCGAACAGCGATAGGGTTAATTAAGATTGGCATTGTTGCAACTGTGACCGTTGGCGGCATGGATGCCGTCGTCGAGCCCTCAGGGACGAGTTTATGGCGAGTCACAGGGGAAACAATGACAATTCATGCTGCAAACTGACAACAAAGTTATCTTGCTTTGGGGCAATAGCTTTTCGCAGAACGAGCAGCGGGATGGTTAGTTAGGATTTGCATTATTACGGAAGTGACCGTCGGTGGCATGGATGCCACCGTCGAGCCCTCAAGGAAGCTTATTTTAAAAACAATAGGCGGCGTGTCTCTGGAGCAATATTGCCAATCGACACTGCACATGTTGTGAATCTTTTACGAAACTAACTTTGATGAATTGAATCTTCAACCTAATCCGGTTTAAATACGCCGATCACAGCGCCGGTAGCTTTTTCAGTGACCTTTACATCGGTTTGCTGTTCACGGTAGTCACACTCTGTGCATTCAACGGTTTCGATGCCGTTTTCCTTGTAGAGTAAAATGCTGTCTTTGGCGCTGCATTTTGGGCACTTAGCACCGGCTACGAAACGCTTTTTGATTTTAGTGTTTGTCATAATAGATAAAGGACCAGATAGCAGGGCCAAGGGACTCGGCCGAAGAAATTGGCGCTATTTTGCCACACTGATGATTGAATGCCAGTGTTACCTGAAAGTATGAGGCCTTAGGTCGATGTGATGCGATTCACTGAAGATCGTCCTGAAAAGTCGAATAATTGTCCGAGTTATCGGGTCAGGCTGTGGTTTGATACGGGGTTGTACGCTATTATCTGTGCCCTGACGAATTTACGTTCTAACCAAGTTGTAGTTAATGATCAGCATCAACCAAGCGCAATTAATCCGTGGCAGCAAAACCCTGCTAGATGAGACCTCTCTCACGATTTATCCCGGCCATAAGGTCGGTTTAGTCGGTGCTAACGGCACAGGCAAATCTTCACTGCTCGCATTAATTTTAGGTCACTTAAGCCTAGATAAAGGTGAATTTAGTCTGCCTTCTGGCTGGCAAATTGCCACTGTGGCCCAAGAAACCCCTGCGCTCGACGTCTCGGCACTGGAATATGTGATCGATGGCGATAGCGAATATCGTCAATTAGAAGCCCTATTACACAAGGCCCAAGAAGATAACGACGGCAATGCCATCGCACTCTTACACGGCAAAATCGACGCTATCGGTGGTTATGCGATTCATTCGCGCGCGGGTTCATTGTTAGCGGGTCTGGGCTTTAGTGAAGCCGAGCAAAGCAATCCAGTGAAAAGCTTTTCGGGTGGTTGGCGTATGCGCCTCAACTTAGCCCAAGCGCTACTGTGCCGCTCTGACTTATTACTCCTCGACGAACCGACCAACCACTTGGACTTAGATACCATGTACTGGCTCGAAGGTTGGATTAAGTCCTATCAAGGCACGCTGATTTTAATCAGCCATGATAGGGACTTTATCGATGAAATCGTTGATGAAATCGTCCACGTTGAAAATCAAAAACTCAATTTCTACAAAGGCAATTACAGTGCCTTTGAGCGCATTCGTGCCGAACGTATGTCGCAGCAACAGGTTGCCTTCGAACGCCAACAAAAAGAACGTGCGCACATGCAGTCCTTCGTTGACCGTTTCCGTTACAAGGCCAGTAAAGCCAAACAAGCGCAGAGCCGCTTAAAGGCGCTAGAGCGCATGACTGAGTTGTTGCCGTCTCAAGCCGATAGCCCCTTTTATATGGAGTTTCGTGCTCCAGAAGCCCTGCCCAATCCGCTGATTAAGATGGAGCAAGTCGCGATCGGCTATAGCGATAAGCCAATCCTTAGTAAAGTGCATTTAAACTTAGTGCCGGGTGCGCGCATTGGTTTACTCGGCCGTAACGGCGCGGGTAAATCGACATTAATCAAGCTGTTATCGGGCCAATTATCGCCAATGACAGGTTTGTATGAACCTAATCCTGGCGTCAATATCGGCTACTTTGCACAGCACCAAATCGAATTTTTACGCCTCGACGACACGCCGATGCAGCATTTAGTACGTCTGGCACCCAATGCCAGAGAGCAAGAGTTGCGTAACTTCTTAGGCGGTTTTGGCTTTAATGGCGATATGGCGCTCTCACCTGTACGACCCTTTTCTGGCGGCGAGAAAGCCCGTTTAGTGTTGGCGCTATTAGTTTGGCAACGCCCTAACCTATTGCTGCTCGATGAACCCACCAACCATTTAGACTTAGAGATGCGCCACGCCCTGACAATGGCATTGCAAACCTTTGAAGGCGCTATGGTTGTCGTCTCGCATGATAGGCATTTGCTGCGATTAACCTGTAGCGATTACTATCTGGTGGATCAAGGTGAAGTGCGCGCTTTTGATGGTGACTTAGACGATTATCACCAATGGTTGCTCGATGCGGCGAAAGCCAACTCGAATCAAAACAGCACCAGCGACGAGATCAAACCTGCCGCCGATAAAAAACAGCAAAAACGCCTCGAGGCCGAGATCCGCCAAAAGGTATCGCCGCTCAAGCGCAAACAAACTAAGTTAGAAACCGAGCAACAAAAGCTGAGCGAACGCCTCGCCGAGCTAGAGCACTTGCTGGCCGATAGCGAATTGTATGATCAAGATAACAAAGCCAAGCTAACCTCGGTATTAACCGAGCGAACGAGCTTGACGCAAACCTTAGAAGACAGTGAAATGCAATGGCTCGAGTTGCAAGAAGAGATAGATGCAATGGAGCAAGAGGTCATGGAGCAACAATAACTCCAGCGTTCTTTTACATAAAAGTCAGTAGCAGCGGCAATACAAGGAAATAGTATGGCGGTTTTAACCCAGTTCGACAGTCAACTCTGGCAATGGTGTGATATGAGCTATGCGCAAAACAAAGCGCTCTGTCTCGAATTGCAAAATAGCTGTCAGGTGAACGTCAATCTACTGCTACTGGCACAATATTTAGATATCACTATGGATGTGTCTGGGCCGCAGCAATACAGCACGGACCAATGGCAAACGCTGATGAATGCTGTAGGTGAATGGGATGAAAGGTTTCTCACGCCCTATCGCAAATTACGTAAACTCGCTAAATCCAGCCTGAATGAGCAAGAGTATCAGCAGATGCTCGCCGTTGAGCTGATGATGGAACGTAAAGCGCAGCGAACCATCTTGAATAAACTCAATGAACTCAGCCCAAGCGGCCAAGCAACGAATCTAGTGAGCTACTTAAGCCTGTTTGGACTCAGTGACATTGACGCCAACGAAATCGGCCTCATTGCGCCCTGATCTAAGTTAATCAAGTTAAAACAAGCTCAACCATGTTAGCTCAAACTCAATCAAATTAACGCTATGATCATCTGAGCCGCTAACAGCTGCGGCCTTGCGGATAGCGTTCACAGTCATCCTTGATCACCAACCAGTTCAACTGACTATCAGTGTAAATATGGTACTTAGGCTTAACTTGGTTAGCATCGTCCAGACTCGCTATGCTCAAGGTCGAATAATCGGGATATTGAGTATGTCGGTAAGTTAACGATGTACCGCACTTGTCACAAAATCCACGGCGAATAAACTCAGACGATGCAAACTCAGTCACCAGACCTTTAAGCCAAATCACTTGGCTGAGTTTAAAATCCATCCAAGCCCCAAATGCAGAGCCCGTGCTTTTTTGGCACGAACGGCAGTGGCAATAATCCGCATCAAAGGGTTCACCTTCTATCTGATAACGAATCGCGCCGCATAAGCAACCACCTTCCCGTAATGTGTTTTCAGACATTCACACCCCATCAAGCTTTATCAAGCTAAGCTGCATTTTGATAAGATAACATCAGGCTTTACCGTCAGTGAGCTTCTGTGCGAGTGCGGTGGCATTACGTGCCGTGATGCCATAAATCGACAGCTGCGGGTTAGCGCCAAGGCTGGTCGGGAAGATAGAGCCATCCATTACAGATAAATTCTCTAAATAGTGCGACTGTCCATAACTGTTGACCATAGAAAGCTTTTCATCTTCGCCGAAGGGACAACCGCCCATCACGTGCGCCGATGCGACGATAGTGCGCAGTGGCGCGAGTGACATCTGCGTAATGCTCTCTTTGGCGTCTTTCCACGAGGATAAGTAAGGCATGCCATCGCTGATCGGCAACACTTTTAAGGCGCCCGCCGAGAATTGTAACTCCGCCATGCTGGCAAAAGCGCGTCTCGCGGCCCGCCAAAAGGCATCGGTCAGCGGATAATCTAAAGCAAAACCCTTATCCGTTAAGTGTACTGCACCGCCTTGACTGTCGGGATGATAGCCATCGCGGATCAAAGCGATAGTCACTTGCAACTGATTGAATTGTGACATTAACTCAGCATGACTTGTACCATATCCTAAGGTTTTAGAGGCAATTAAAATCGGATGCACCGGCGGCACTTCGAGTTTATAACCCAGCTCACCATCGGCGCCATTGTTCCACACAAATTCATCGGAATAGATAGATTGCGGCGCACCGCTATGGCCATTGATCGAATCGGCAAATACGCCGCCGGATAACAAAGTAGGATGTAAAAAGGTGCGTTTACCCAAAAGTTGGTGGGGATCGGGTACTTGCGAACGCATCAAAATCGTCGGTGTATGGATAGCACCCGCACTCAAAATATAATGTTTAGCCTTAAATAACAGCTCAACGTCAGTGGGTCGTAAATTCACATCCAACGCCTGCGCCTTTAACGCAAACACTTGGCCATTATGGTGCTCAATCTTAGTCACTTTAGCGCGACTGATCAGCTGCGCGCCTTTCTCAAGTGCCGCGGGAATCGTAGTGACTAACATAGATTGCTTCGCATTGACCGGACAACCCATGCCGCAATAGCCGGTATTCCAGCAACCCGCCACATTGCGTTTAATGACTGTGTATTCCCAGCCAAGATTGATACAACCTTGCTTCAGGGCGGCATTATTGCGATTAGGCTCATAATTCCATTCATGAATGTTGAGCCGTTGTTCCATTTGCTCAAACCAAGGATCTAAACTCTCGCGATTAAGCCCAACAACCGATTTATGTTGCGCCCAAAAGGCTAACGCCTCGGTCGGAGTGCGGATTGAAGTGGTCCAGTTAACTGTGGTTGAGCCACCGACTGCGCGGCCTTGAAAAATCCCAATCGCCTTATCGGCGGTTTTCATCGCCGCAGCTTGTTGATACAAGTTGGGATAAGCAACTCGCTCTTCCATATTAAAATCGCTGGAGGATTTTAGCGGTCCCGCCTCAATCATGATCACGCTCAGCCCTGCTTGGGTGAGAATTTCAGCCGCCACACCGCCGCCAGCACCTGTGCCGACAATAATCACATCAGCTTCAAACTGCTGGTTTTCTTGCAATTGGCTCGCATCAGTGTGCAACCAACCAGAGTTTAAACCATTCACTATAGGATCTATGATTGCCAACTTGAGTGCTCCACTATCGCGGGTAAGATGCTTATTATTCGGCGTTTGATTAGGTTAAAAATGGACTCGCTATTTGAACAGTTCAGGCTTGGCATAATGCAGGCGGCTCCAGTGCTCAGGACAAGCGTAGTAACTTGCCATCACTAATTCCCGCAATCCGAGATAAGCCGTTTGTAACAAAGCGAAATAACTGTGGCGCCAGGTTTCTAGCATTTCAGTTAACTCAGCGGGAGAGCGCATCAATAACGGTGTCATGCTCGAGGTGAGTACTAGTAAACCAAGACGATTTTCGAGCATATCGAGCAGCTCAAACAATTCGGTCTGCTGCTCATCGGGTAACACAGCAATCGACTGTTTGATGGCATCTAAAGTGCGGTTTTGCGCCGCTAACTTATGAATGGCCACATCAGGCAAGGCGCCGTCGAGCATCACAGGCAAAAGCACGCTAAACAACAAACGATAATCTTTGCCTTCGCTATCCTCGGGCAAACTAAACTCAGGAGAATAGAGATTAACCCCTAAGGCTAACGCCGCCGTACCGGCAAACGCGCCCACTATAAAGGTTCGTCGCTTCATCTCTATCTCCTAATTATCAACCTAAATGTCGGCCTAAATATCAGCATAAAAAACAATTGTGCTACAATGGCCGCGAGTTTATACCCAAGCGACCTCAAAATACGAATTTCAGCATTTTGAGTTGGTTTGGGTATAAATTAAACACACGTTTTAATTTTCAGCAATAGCCGATATCAAGATAAACATCTATGCCAAATTCCTTTATGCCACCTTGGTGGGCCAAGAGTCCCCATATACAAACGATTTTACCCGTATTCACTAAAGTGGCCAAACCAGCATTACAGCGGCAGCGCTTAGAGTTGCCCGATGGCGATTTTATCGATTTAGATTGGCAGGATGTTCCACAGTCTGGCAAACCGATCGTGGTGATCATCCACGGCTTAGAAGGAAGTGCGCAGTCCCATTATGCGCGGCGGATACTGCAAGCCTGTAAAGAACAGCAACTCGCTGCCGTCGTGCATCATCACAGAAGTTGTTCGGGTGAGGCCAATCGCCTCGCCCGCAGTTATCACAGTGGCGATACGGACGATTTACAGTTTAGTCTATCGACTCTGAAAAGCGCGTATCCGCAATCGCCCTTATTAGCCGTAGGTTACAGTTTAGGCGGCAATGTGCTGACGAAGTATCAAGGCGAATATCAGGATGATAGTTTATTAGCCCGCGCTGTGGTTGTCTCTGCGCCGCTGCAATTGTCCGCCTGCGCTAAACGCTTGGAAAATGGCTTTTCGAAGGTGTATCAAAGCTATTTAATCAAACAGTTACAACAGAAAATCAGCCATAAACTGAATGATCCCGACTTAGCCATCTCTATGCCGCTAAGCCAGTTACAGGTAGACCGTTTAAATACCTTCTATGATTTTGACGATAAAGTCACAGCGCCATTACACGGCTTTGACGGCGTCGACGATTACTATACGCGTGCCAGTGGCTTACCCTTTGTCAGCCGTATAACTAAACCGACGCTTATCATACATGCCAAGGACGATCCCTTTATGACCGATGAAGTGATCCCCCAGCCAAACCAATTATCGGGTTATGTAGAATACGAACTGCATCCCTATGGCGGTCATGTTGGCTTTATCGAAGGCGGTACACCTTGGAAACCGCGCTTCTATCTTGAGCGACGGATTTTACACTTTTTACTCGGCGATCAAAGTGTTCACTCGCTTACTGCAGACCCCATCAACGGCGACAATATTCTCCAAGGAAGCACCGATGCTCATTCCCTATGAAACCCTGTTACAACTCCCCAAGGAAACGCTGGCCAATCTGATCCGCGAATATCTCTTAGGTCAAGTGGAGGATGGCAGCTTTGCCAGTCTCGATGAACAGGAACTGATGCAGGCGATAGTCCAATGTCAACAAGCACTTAAACAAGGTAAGCTGAAATTAGAGTACAGTGAGGACGATGAGTCCTTCGCGATACGCTCGGCGGATCAAATAGCACAGCAGCAAGATTGACCAGTCCTATCTCTGTACCGTATAAATAGTACTCGCGTTTTTATCGCTTCCCCATAAGCGGCTCTTTTGGTTCCTAGCTAGGTAGAAAAAATGTCAGCAAAACATCCCATTATTGCAGTTACAGGCTCATCAGGCGCGGGAACCACCACGACGACCACCGCCTTTAGCCATATTTTTCGCCAACTCGGGATCAACGCCGCCTTTGTCGAAGGCGACAGTTTTCATCATTTTACCCGCGCCGAAATGGAAGTCATGATCCGCAAATCCCAAGCTGAAAACCGCAATCTTAGCTATTTTGGCCCAGAGGCTAATAACTTTGCTCGTTTAGAACAATGCTTTCGCGATTACAGCACCACAGGCCAAGGTGAAACCCGCAGCTATTTACACACCTTCGATGAGGCAGTGCCTTTTAACCAGATGCCCGGCACTTTTACTCAATGGCGACCACTACCTGAAAATACCGATATGCTCTACTACGAAGGCTTACATGGCGGCGTAGTTACTGGTGATGCCAATGTCGCCCAGCATGTGGACTTGCTGATCGGCATGGTCCCCATAGTCAACTTAGAGTGGATCCAAAAAATTATCCGCGATACTTCGGAGCGTGGCCACAGCCGTGAAAAAGTCATGGGGTCAATTGTGCGCAGTATGGACGACTATATTAAGCACATGACGCCACAGTTCTCCCGCACTCACATTAACTTTCAGCGAGTACCGACGGTCGATACCTCTAACCCATTTAGTGCCAAAGATATTCCGAGCTTAGACGAGAGCTTTGTGGTGATCCGCTTCCGCGGTATCAATAATGTCGACTTCCCCTATTATCTCAATATGATCCAAGGTTCATTTATGTCACGGGTCAACACACTCGTCGTCCCCGGCGGCAAAATGTCGCTGGCGATGGAGCTGATCCTTACACCTTTGATTAAAGATTTGATGGAAAAACGTCAGCAACTTAATACCCCAGAAGCGAACTGAAACCTTGAGGATTTGTGGGCAATTTTGACTAAAGGCTAAGGAAATAAAGTCTTTTTTTGCAATGGATTAAGTTTTATTTAAGCCACTAGCGCTAATCTTGTCGGCATCGGGATTTCAGGCGAAAGAACGATAGTTGGCATACTCTTGGGAGTTAATTCCCCCATCTTGATCTGTTGATTTCCTTGAGTATGTCAGCAACCTTTTTAACGAAACTATATAAGTTAATTCCGCATCCATGCTTGATCTCTTGATTCCCTTGAGTATGTCAGCAACCTGTTAACGTAACTTTAAGTCTTCAGAGTTAATTCCACATCCATACTTGATCTGTCGATTTCCTTAAGTATGTCAGCAACCTTTTTAACGTAACTTTAAGTCTTCAGAGTTAATTCCACATCCATACTTGATCTGTTGATTTCCTTGAGTATGTCAGCAACCTTATATGAAGAATGAATTCCACATCTATGCTTGATCTGTTGATTCCCTCGAATATGTCAGCAACCTTAGCTTAAACTCTAAATCTTCAGAGTTAATTCCACATTCATACTTGCTCTGTCGATTTCCTTGAGTATGTCAACAACATCTCAGAAAATAGGTTCTAGGCTTTAGATTCTAGGAAAATAGAACATTCGTAAACTCACTCATAGAACGCTGCACTTACCGAAAGGGCAAAGCCTGTTCCGTAAATCGTGAGTCAAAAAGTGACGTTCTGTAGCAGTTTGCTGCGTGCCGTTATCCGTAGCCGCAACGCGGCGTTCTAGCAGTTGCAAAGCAACGCCCTAGATTCTAGCAGCAGCGTTTTTTACTGCGCCCTAGCAGGCCAAAGACCGCCCTAGATTTTTATACATCACCATACACTCTAAGGCTATTCCTCTGGGCGAACAGTAGATAGATTCCTCCTCTAAACCCTCACCACCAAAACCACAGTGGCGATAGAAATCCACCGCATTTAAAGTTGATTCTAATCTGAGCTGGGCAATCCCCTGATTAAAAGCCATAGTTTCAATAAATTGCAGCAGCACTTTACCAACTCCTAACCCCATAGCATCGGGGGAAACAAACAAGGCTTCTAACTGGGCATAGGGTTCATCCAACATGGCAGTGCCGACCACAGTCTTAAGCTGCGACTCGTTAGAGGACAACTCTGCCACATAAAAATGTGCATCGACGATACGACTAAATTGCTCGGTCAGTTCGCCCTCGGTCCAAATCACCAGATCGCCCGCATCATAAAATCCGGCGCAACCTTTATTGATGGCCGCATTGCGGATATCCCAGCAGGCCTGAGCATCCGCTTTCGTCGCTTTTCGTATAGTTATCATCATGTTTCCCGATTAAAAATGCTCAGCCATAACATGCCATGAAGCCGCTAAAACGCCAAGTAAACGAGTGTTCTAATCTTTCAACCAATAAAAAACCGCCCGTAGGCGGTTTAATCAAAGCTACAGAACCTTAATGGATCTTAGCTAACATATCTGACTTAGTCTTAGCGCTAGACTTAAATCTAGGCTTAGCCTTTAATCAATTCACTAATAGTCAATACGCCGTGGGTCGTTGCACCCGCGCCCCACATGGCAGAAGCTGAATCTTCAAAAGCGCCCGCTAAATCAACGTGTAACCATTTAGCTTCGGGTGACACGAAACGCCATAAGAAACCAGCGGCATTAGAAGCACCACCTGCACCACCGCCTTTCATTGCGCGGCTGTTTGCGGTGTCAGCATAGGCAGATGGACACATTTCTTTGTGCCAAGGATCCAGCGGCAGCGGCCATACGCGCTCGGCAACGCTAGTGGCTTTTTGCTGGGCCAGTTGCAACACATCCGCCTGTGGCGAGAAAATCGCGTTGTAGTTAGAACCCACCGCCATCACAGCGGCGCCTGTAAGGGTCGCTGCATCGATAATAAAAGGTGCGCCTGTAGCAGAAGCGGCTTGTAGGCCATCGGCCAACACTAAGCGCCCTTCCGCATCTGTGTTCACCACTTCAACTGTTACACCATTTTTGTAGGTCAGAATATCACCTAACTTATAGGCGCGGCCGCTGATCAAGTTTTCAGCACAACATAAGAAGAGTTTAACGCGTTTGTTGAGGCCAGATTTGATCGCTAAACCAAGTGCTGCAGTCACCGTCGCCGCGCCGCCCATATCGCATTTCATGCCTAACATGCCTTCAGAAGCTTTGATGCTGTAGCCGCCAGAATCAAAGGTAATCCCTTTACCCACAAGCGCCACAGACACGGGTGCATCGGCGGCTAATGGGTTGAAGTCTAACTCTAACATTGCTGGTGGACGCTCACTGCCGCGACCCACAGCATGGATACCAATCCACTGTTCTTCAAGCAGCGCTTCGCCTTCGATAATCCGATAACTCACCTTGTCGCCACCAACGTCAGCCAACCATTTTGCTGCTTGTTGGGCAAGCTTCACTGGCGACAGGTTTTCAGGCGTATCGTTGATCAGTTGACGGGCAAAGGTTGCCACATCGAGTCGACGTTGCAATTCTGCTTGCACAGACTCATCACCACACCAATGGATTTGATAGCCTGGTTTTGCCGTCGCGAAACCTTGGGCAAACACCCATTGGCTATTGAGATCCCAAAACTGCCCAGCTAATTCCACACAGCTAATGCCTTGACTGCGCAGTTTACGGGCCGCCATTTGAATTTGACGTAGCTCATCGCCACCCGCTAAATGAATTTGCGCACCGTCGGCAGTATAAGTCACATCAGCCTTGCCCCAGTGCGCGGCGGGTGCTTCTTTGGTTAATTGTACTTTCATCAATTCAGTTACTTTTAGTTCACTCATTAGGGATCCTTATTTTTCGATTCGTTTTAGAATAATCAATCAGCAATCAGAACAAACTTTATGGCGGCAGTTTACTGCTAGCAGGCGATGACGCAAAGCGATTGGCTGAAGTAACTCAGGTAAAATCTGTAAACATTTGCGAAATTTGCTAGGCTTTGCGACCTTGAACAGCCGAGATAGGTCTATCGATGGAATTTACACCGCCACTACAACAGGGCATTTTATTGCGCCGCTATAAGCGTTTTCTGGCCGATGTGCAGCTAAGCGATGGCAGTGAGATCACCCTACATTGCCCCAATACGGGTTCTATGCGTAATTGCCTGTATCCCGGTGAAACAGTGTGGTTTTCTACCTCTGATAACCCTAAACGTAAATATGCCCATACGTGGGAACTGATGACCACGCCAGATGCAGGCTTAATCGGTATCCACTCGGGTCAGGCGAACACCTTAGCCGAAGAAGCCATCAATAAAGGTATCATCAAGGAACTCACGGGTTATGATAGCCTCAGCCGTGAAGTCAAATACGGTGATGAAAATAGTCGCATCGATATCCTGCTACAGGGTGCTCAAAAACCCGCCTGTTATATAGAAGTCAAAAGTTGTACTTTGCTCGAGGATGGCCAAGGTTATTTTCCTGATGCTGTAAGCCTACGCGGTCAAAAACATCTACGTGAATTGATGCACATGGTGAGTCAAGGCCACAGAGCCGTATTGCTATTTGTGGTGCAGCACAGTGACATATTCAGTGTTGCACCCGCAGCACATATCGACCCTGAATATGCTAAGTTACTGAAAATAGCTGTGTTAGCTGGAGTGGAAGTCCTTGCCTATCGCTGTGAAATGTCCCCGACTGAGATTCACCTAGCCCAAGCCTGCGATGTACGAGTATGATGTTAAGGCTGAGTTAAATTTGATTTCAGTTGAATTAGCGAACATAGTCAAAAAATTCAATCAAAGCAGAATGAAAAGTTTGCCTCGATGTGAAGATTCTGCTATAGATAGCGGCCGTTCTTAAGGACGCCCTACAAACGCAAATGATTACAGGAGATGCGTTATGCCTGAAGGCACCAAAAAACTTGGCGTACTCGCTATCGCAGGTGTAAATCCTTACCAGGAAAAGCCGGGTGAGGAGTATATGAACGCTAAGCAACTGGGTCACTTCAAGACAATTCTTGAAGCTTGGCGCAATCAGTTGCGTGAAGAGGTCGACCGTACTCTTAGCCACATGCAGGACGAAGCCGCAAACTTTCCCGATCCTGTTGACCGTGCAGCACAAGAAGAAGAGTTCAGCCTCGAACTTCGTGCTCGCGATAGAGAACGTAAGCTGATCAAAAAAATCGAAAAAACACTGCAAAAAATTGAAGAAGACGATTTCGGCTTCTGTGATTCTTGCGGTATCGAAATCGGCATCCGCCGTCTCGAAGCGCGTCCAACAGCCGATCAATGCATCGACTGTAAAACGCTTGCAGAGATCAAAGAGAAACAAATGGCTGGTTAATCAAGCATACTGGGCGGGGATTTCCCCGCCTATTTGTTTCTAGCAACTCGTAAACTCGACGAGCTTAAGCCAAGCTCACTCCAATTTACCCCGATTCGCTTTTCTCTTAGCATCCCTCTAAAATACATCCACTTTTACCGTCGCGACTTTAAAACGCCATCTAGTTGTTATGTCAAAGCTATTACATTCCGATTTATCCAGCCAGCCCTATGTCGGCCGCTTTGCGCCTTCACCTTCGGGTGCCTTGCACTTTGGCTCGCTTATCGCCGCCCTTGGCAGCTATCTGCGCGCCCGCTCACTACAGGGTAAATGGCTGATCCGCATCGAAGATATAGACCCACCACGGGAAGTCAAAGGCGCCGCCGATGATATCTTACGCACCTTAGAAGCCTATGGGTTTGAGTGGGATGATGTGCCTCTGTATCAAAGCCAGCGCACAGCGGCTTATCAAGCGCAAATTGACTCGCTGCTCGCCCAAGATAAAGCCTATTTCTGCCAATGTAGTCGCAAGCAAATTCAAGCCATGGGCGGCGTCTACGATGGCCGCTGCCACCGATTGCCACAAACCCAGTCTGCAAATCTTGTTAGGTTGGGTGCGGTGCGAATCGTCAACACGGCGCAAGTGCAAGAATTTGATGACAATCTAATGGGCCATATTTGCGTTGATAGCCATTTTGCCGCAGAGGATTTCATCATCAAACGCAGTGATGGTCTGTACGCCTATCAACTAGCCGTGGTACTCGACGATGCTTATCAAGGGGTCACCGAAGTGGTTCGAGGCTGCGACTTAATCGAGGCCAGTTGTCGCCAACTGAGTTTGTATCAAAGCTTTGGTTTAGCCGCACCGCAATGGCTGCACTTGCCGCTCGCCTGCATAAGTAAAGGCTTTAAGCTCTCAAAACAGAATCATGCACAGGCAATTGATACACTTAATCCACAGGCGAGCCTCAATGCGGCACTGGCATTTTTAGGCCAAACACCCGTCGAAACCCGCGGCTCTGTGGCGCAAATGCTCGCTCAAGCCGTGGATCAGTTTCAATTATCCACTATACCGCAACAATCTGAGATACTGATCGAGCCCTGATATACTCATTAGGCCGCATTTGGTATATGATAGCCGCCAGATTTTTAATCAAATAACAGATCATATTTCGAGGTGTCCCATTTTTCGCCGTATCAGCCAATTCTGCAAACAGCTATTTGAAGACGCGCCTAAAACGACCGCTCCGACTCCAGCTCAGATTGAACCAACAACACCTGAACAAAGTTCCGGTGCTTTGAGTTTAGAGTTAGTACCAAGAGATGCCCATACCATCTCGCGCAAACAAATCAGCGAGAATGCCCTTAAGGTATTATACAGACTGAATAAATCTGGCTTTAAAGCCTATTTAGTCGGCGGCGGTGTACGCGATTTACTCTTAGGGATTGAACCGAAAGATTTCGACATAGTGACCAATGCAACACCGGAAGAAATCAAAAAATTATTCCGTAATTGCCGTGTTGTCGGTCGCCGTTTCCGCTTAGCGCACATTGTTTTCGGCCGCGATGTGATTGAAGTTGCCACCTTCCGTGGTCACCATGGCGAAAGCAATGAGAAAGTCTCGAAAGCCAATGCCGAAGGGCGTTTGCTGCGCGATAACGTCTATGGCGAAATCGATGAAGATGCCGAGCGCCGCGACTTTACCGTCAATGCCCTCTATTACGATATCAGCGATTACTCGATTCGCAGCTATGGCGGCGGTATGGCCGATCTAAAAGCGGGCACCCTAAGATTAATCGGCGATCCTGAAACCCGTTACCGTGAAGATCCTGTGCGTATGTTAAGGGCAGTGCGTTTCGCCACTAAGCTCAACATGGGTATTGAAACCGTCACAGCCGCACCGATTAAACAATTAGCGCCGCTGCTCAAAGATATTCCGGCAGCACGCATGTACGAAGAAGTGTTAAAACTCTTCTTTGCAGGCAAAGCCTTAGCCAACTTCGAATTAATGCAAGAATACAAGTTATTCGCACCGCTATTTCCGCAAGTGGCCGCTCTGCTAAAAGATGATCCTAAAGGTACGACCATGAAAATGGTGCAGGCCATCATGAAGAGCACAGATCAAAGAGTTAACGAAGATAAGCCGGTCACACCTTCGTTCTTCTATGCTGCGCTTCTCTGGTATCCACTGCGTCAACGCGCCGAAGATATTGCCGTTGAAAGTGGCCTGACGTTATACGATGCCTTCTTTGCCGCCATGGGCGATGTGATGGAGCAGCAATGCCAAACCATTAGTATTCCGCGCCGTTTTAGTACGCCGGCAAAAGACATTTGGCAGTTGCAGTTACGCTTTGATCGTAGCCAAGGCACCCGCGCCTTTAAACTGATGGAGCATCCTAAGTTTAGAGCCGCATACGATTTACTCTTACTCAGGGGCGAAGTCGAAGCGGGTAATGTCGCTAAAAGTGCCGCTTGGTGGCAACAATTTGTCGAAGCCGATGAAACAGAACGTTTAGCCATAGCGCGTAGCGGCAGTAAATCGCCAAACCGCAACCGTAATGCCACCCAACGTCGTCGCCGTCCTCGTGCACCTAATGCCGATGGTTCAGCGCCGACGAGCACACCTAAAGCGAATGGCACACCTAAAGTTAAAACGGCTGAATAATGCCCCGCGTCTACGTCGCATTAGGCGCAAATCTTGAAGATCCCAAGGCGCAATTGGACAATGCCGTGATGGCATTGTCCGCCTTAGCCTTAGGCAATAGTCTCGTCGTTTCTCCCTATTACCATTCGACGCCCATGGGCGATGTCGTGCAACCCGATTATATTAACGCGGTGGCGAGTTTCGATACTGATCTCATGCCATTAGCCTTACTCGATGCACTGCAGCATATTGAAAACACCCAAGGACGAATCCGCCTAGAACGTTGGGGGCCTAGAACCTTAGATCTCGATTTACTCTTGTATGGTAATGAGAACATTGACATTCCTAGACTCAAAGTGCCCCACTACGGCATGAAAACGCGCAGCTTTGTGCTCGTGCCTTTAGCCGCAATTGCACCGGATCTGATTCTGCCGTGCAACACTGCCATCGACAGTCTTATCGATACAAAAATGTTGGCCGAGTTACAACAACTGGGCATTGATCATTGAAGTCCGTCCTCAGTTAGCTTATAACACCACTTCTATTTGGTTTGAAGATCATCCATATGTCTAAAATTACTAGCTCAACCCTGTTGAAATACAAACAGGAAGGTAGAAAATTCACGGCACTGACAGCCTATGATGCCAGTTTTGCCAGCGCGTTCGATAGCGAAGGTGTCGATGTGCTGCTGGTCGGCGATTCTTTGGGAATGGTTCTCCAAGGCCATGACGATACCCTGCCCGTCACTACAGCAGAAATCGCTTACCATACTCGCTGTGTTCGTCGCGGTATCGAACGTGCCCTGCTGATCGCCGATATGCCCTTTATGAGTTACGCCACGCCAGAACAAGCCATGGTCAACGCCACTGAGTTAATGCAAGCTGGCGCAAACATGGTCAAAGTCGAAGGCGGACACTGGTTACTCGAAACCGTCACTAAGCTTACCGAACGCGGTATTCCTGTGTGTGCCCACTTAGGCTTGACGCCTCAGTCGGTTCATGTGTTTGGTGGTTTTAAAGTGCAAGGCCGCGATGCCGAAAATGCCCAGCGCATCCTCGACGAAGCTAAGGCTTTAGAGGCCGCGGGTGCTCAACTATTAGTCGTAGAATGTATCCCTGCGCCTCTCGCTGCGGCGATCACTCAAGCCTTAACGATTCCTGTCATTGGAATTGGCGCAGGCGCATCGACCGACGGTCAAATCTTGGTGATGCATGATGTGTTAGGTATTTCAAGTGGTTACATTCCACGTTTCTCGAAAAACTACCTAAAACAAACCGGTGAAATTCGTTCTGCGGTACGTGCTTATATCGACGAAGTTGCCCAAGGAACTTTTCCTGGCGAAGAACACACTTTTAACAAATAACAGATTTATGCAAGGTAAGGCTCAATGATCACTAGCGCCCATATTGATGATATCCGCACTCAAGTGCGTGCATGGCGTGCCAAGGGCGAAACTGTCGCCTTCGTGCCGACCATGGGCAATCTCCATCGGGGACACATCACCTTAGTGAAAGAAGCGGCTAAACGTTGTGATCATGTGGTGGTATCGATTTTCGTCAATCCAATGCAGTTTGGCCAGAACGAAGATCTCGATGCCTACCCACGCACACTCGCCGCCGACAGTGAAGCCCTCACCGCCGCGGGCGCTGAGTTGCTGTTTACCCCAACGCCAGCCGTGATGTATCCCAAGGGCTTAGCGCAACAAACCTATGTTGAAGTGCCAGGTATTTCAGATCTGCTCTGCGGCGCTAGCCGTCCGGGGCATTTTCGAGGCGTTGCGACTATCGTCTGTAAACTATTCAACATAGTACAGCCCGATGTGGCACTCTTTGGCAATAAAGACTATCAACAGCTATTAGTCATTGAAACTATGGTTGAAGACTTGTCATTACCGATTGAGATTATCGGTGTTGATACCATACGTGAGGACTCAGGTTTAGCCATGAGTTCGCGCAATGGTTATCTCACCGCCGCAGAAAAAGCCGCTGCACCAGCATTAAAACAGGCGATAGATGCTATGGCTGCAGGGATCAAACAAGGTCAGAGTGTTGATGCTGTCACCGAGCAAGCGAAAGTCAGTTTAATTGCGGCGGGCTTTACGCCGGATTATCTGGAAATTCGTCATGCCCACACGCTTGAGAAAGCGCAGAGCCAAGACCAAACCTTAGTCATTTTGGCCGCCGCCTATATAGGTAAAGCGCGACTTATCGACAACTTAAGGTTCGATCGCTAATCTCTTAAGCGTTATCAATAAATAAAAAGGAGCAGTCGCTCCTTTTTATTTACCTAATGCTCGACCAGAAGCTATTTTCTTCTTTAGAATCAATCCAAGCGCCAAAAATTTGAAGCGTCAAAAAACTGGTTTTATCCCTAAATTTACGCCATAGTATGATGCAGATGTTAATTTAAGGTAAATGATTAGCGGCAGACATTGACGAGTGAATTTGACCTTATAATGATGCATGGCTAATCCTTTAATTTATTGGGCTTAACAGCCCGTCGACCTAACAATAAACGGTTAAAAAGGCATAATAATATAAACGTCACAATCACTATTTATCATGCTTAATCAAACAATTAAATCATAATAGCTATGCAAGTGTACAAAGGATTTGTGGCCTCATGGCAAGACTGATACTCACCCTAATTTGTGTTATTTTGCCCACTGCAATACAGGCAAATACCATTTATAAATGCCGTAAAGATGACAAAATTGTCTTTAGCCAAACTGCTTGCCCGCAGGAATTTAGCCAACATAAAATCGAATACCAGTTAGGGATAACGACTGAAGTAGACTCTGATAAAAGGGACATTCCTGTTGATCCCTTACACACTCTACTGAATAGTCGAACCATTTCTAAAGAAAAATTATTGCAGTTACTCGACGGCGAGATATATCGTCTTAAGCAGGAAAATAGCTATTTTGAAATTCTGCGCGCCAGTGAATTGCAGAAATTAGAACGTAAGCGTTATTGGCAAAATAAAGAGAAAACCGATCCTGAATACATTAACGAAATGGACGATATCAATACTCGCTTCAATGCGTTAACTGTAAGTAATAACAGTGCGATGCAACAACTGGAAGACCGTAAAAGCCAAATCAGTACCGAAGCATTCCATGAAGAGTTAAAAGAACCAGAAAAGCACTGATCTCGTATAAAACAGTAGTATTAATCTTTTCTCTACCCCATTAAGGAATTCAATCATAATAATGGTTAATTTTCCGCTCACAGTAATGTCCCTTTGTTTAACCTAGGATTCATTACCGCAAGGGCAAGAAGCCTGTTGTTACAAACAGGGTAAATGACATAGGTTGCTACAATTAATTAAACCCCACAGCAGTTTCTCACTGGCACAAACGCGTGCTTTTTTATCAAGAAAATGCGAACGCGATAGTCGATGTATTTCCCTTCACTTGTTATTGCATTGTTTAAAAATTAAACACTCTCTTCACAACAAATACGACTTAACTACTAGGACAACTAGACTAGACCCCTTAAATAAAAACACGTCAATAAACATATAAAATCTATTTAATCAATACGATATTAATACAGCCATCATTTACCTTCCGTTAATCCTTTCTAGAATAAATACCCGTTTGGCCAATTGCGACATATTAACGGGACTCGTATCTTCAGGTCTGAATTTGGGATGCAAGTTGCTTTAAGCAGCCCAAGATATTTGATGCAAGGAGTCACCCGTGCCAAATACCTCTATACGCTTTTTGGTGCCGCTGATCTTGCTCTGTAGTTGTATGACTTCAGCACAAGAGCTGAATGTCAACGAGTTACCCGTAACCCTTCAGGCATTACTGGAACGTTCCGGTCGCGATAACCTTATCGAGCTGGTTCAACAAGGCACTGCCAACCAAGGATTACTGTTCCAGTCAGGCAGCGATAACAAGGCCGATGTAACACAAGTGGGCAATGATAACGATGCGCTAATCACACAGATTGGTTCAAACAATGAAGTCCAACTACTGCAAGTCGGCAGTCAAAATACGGCTTCAGTGACACAAATTGGCAATGACAATCTCGTGCAACTGAACCAACTAGGAAGCGGCAACTTTTCGATTCAACAGATTGCGGACGGTGCTGCAATCTCAATAACTCAATATTAAACAGGGAGCGTCACATGAAATCACAAGCTAAAAAATCACTTATTGCTTTGGCCATTGCAACAGGTTTAAGCGGTCAAGCTTTTGCTGCCAGTACAGTGAGCGAAATTAGCGTAGTACAGTCAGGCCAAGCCCAAGACACTTTAGTCTCACAAACGGGTGGCCTTAACGCTGCTGCGGTTGTGCAAACAGGTACAGATCAAACCGCAACCGTCATCCAAGACGGTGTGTGGCATGAAGCGGCTATTAATTCAACGGGTGATGATAACAAGGTCCAAATAACGCAACAAGTTGACTGGCATGTGGCAAGTGCAAATGTTGTAGGTGACAACAACAATGTAAATGTGTCGCAAGATGGTTTCTTTAACCAAAGCAGTAGCGATGTTACTGGCAACGATAACACTGTATTCGTTAACCAATTAGGCGAAGTCAACGAAAGCCAAGTTGAAATCACTGGCGCTGAAAACAGCGTGTTTGTTGAGCAAGAAGGCGATGCTAACTTTGCAGTTTTTCGCGTTGAAGGCAGCAACAACGACGGTAAAATCACACAAATCGGTGACAACAACCAAGCGGGTTTAATCGCTCTCGACTTAACCGCTAACGTGGGTAACAACAACGACGTTTCTGTTAATCAAGCGGGTAACAACAACTTTGGCGCGGCTAAGGGTATTGCAGGCGACAACAACAAAGTAGACATGGTCCAAAAGGGTGATAACCATGTAGGCTTCGTTTACGCACTGGCGGGCAGCAAAAACGATATTTCAATGGATCAAAAAGGTACCGGCAACACGGCTTATCTTGCTATGACTACGGGTGATGACAACAGTGTCGATATTACCCAAAATGGCAGCGGCAACACTATCGGTGATACTTTAGTGGCCGATATCCAAGGTGATGATAACGATATTACTATCACTCAAAAAGGCGATGTCAACGGTGCAGAGTTCCAAGTATGGGGCGATAGCAACGATGTTGACTTGAAACAAAAAGGCGATGCGAACTTCGCAACCTTTGGTGCATACGGTACAGATAATGACTTCGATTTATCCTCTAAAGGCGATAACAACGAAATCATTGCCTTCGCTGATGGTGAAGATAACAGTATTGAAGTTAGCCAAGAAGGCGATGAGAACTTTGCTTATGTAGATGCCGTGGGTAGCGATAACGAAGTTGATGTTGAGCAAGATGGCGCTGAGAACGAAACATTGATTTCTGTTGCTGGCAACAACAATGCCGATGTCAGCGCACTTCAAAGTGGCGATCTTAACGTTATTGACCTGATTATTGAAGGTGATGAAAACACCGCGCAAATTACTCAATCAGGTAACGGTAACTGGGTAGGCGGCGATAGCGACACTTCATTTGCTTCAAATTCATTTGGCGTTAGCGGTGACAATAACAGCCTGTCAATCACTCAAACGGGTAATGACAACTTAGTGTTAGGTTCTCAAGCGGGCACTAACAACAGCATCAACGTGAACCAATCAGGCAATATGAACGTTGCCACTGTAGTGCAATACTAGTCAATACTGTTAAACCACCACAGCTAAACTCTTTGGTGGTGGTTTATAAAAAGGGTGTTAAACAAAAAGCGGGAATGTTTAAATAAACATTCCCGCTTTTCTATGTTGATATGCTAGTAATCATTAACATTAACCACTCACAGCGAAAAGCTAACGACCAATATCTTTAACTGACTAACTGCACAGCTCAAAGTGAGTTTGATAGGTTTGCGCCCAACGTAAAAGCTCAACCCGATTACGAGACTGGGTCTTGCGGAAAATAGAAGAAATATGCGCCTTCACTGTATGTTCGCTGATACATAACCTATGAGCGATTTCTTTATTCCTCGCACCACTCGATACGAATTGAATGATAGTGCGTTCACGGGATGTCAGCATCTGCAGCATAGCCACAGTATCAGAGGGCATTTCATTATTACCTTCTAACTTTTGTACGACACGGCGGAACATTTTGCTTAGCAAAGTTCTATCGTACCAAAGTTCCTCTGCCACCATTTTACGTAAACCCGTTAACATCAGATCCATACGTTGATCGGCAAATAAAATACCTCGAATGCCGAGTAACATTGCAGATTCTTGGTCTAAGGAGTCTCGCTCAACTTGATACAGCGCCACAGGAAAATGTGACACTAATCGCGAAGCTAACAGAGGTATCCCTTTGTTATCTAATGCTGAACCTTTTTGGGTGATCAGATAAAAACTACGGCGACTCTTGTCTAAATCCAGTTCAGCCGCATGCTTTACTATACGCGTTTTCAAACCTATGGATTCAGCGAGTAACGCTAAATGACATGGCGCGGCCATTTGGTGTAAAAAAACCAATTCATTAATTGTGCTCAATGACTCTCCTCCCTGAAAAGTATTCTCTATTGCAAAATGGTATGTTTGACTCGTCTTTTTAGTTAGATTTTTCAACATTCCATTAACCTAGTTAATTCTGACTAGTTAACGATTGAAAAACATCACCCAAATGTACTATTCCCTGTTTAATGCTAGTAGGTTCGACTAACTCACCACAATAAAATGGAATAACAGTCAAAAATACCGTTTTACTTGGCCAACGCCCAGCACCTAATACTTTCCAACTATGACGTTATCAATCCAAAGTTGCAACACAAAGAAAACACAATAACAACACTAAAGTATGACAACTCAATGTCATCACACTCACACCATATATTTCAGAGAAGAAAGTCTTACAACTCGAACAGAGAGCATCACCCACTTTTAGCCGCTAAATCCTCTGCTTGAGTCTCGCGATTTGTTTATCTTGAAAACGAGACAGTAAAGCTAACGCGACAATTGCACCAATGAGGGCAAGAAACATGTCAGATTGGGTATCCCATACATAGCCTTGAGTACCTAAAAAGGCTTCAGCCCCTTCGCCAGTTGCCACGGCAACCCACCATTCGATCAGTTCATAAAACGCCGAAAAAGCGAGCACAAAACAAGTGGCAAGAAACGCGCACCAAGCCCCAGGTTTGACAGCTTGATTACGCAACATAATTTCACGGGCGAGCATGGCTGGGATAAAACCTTGCGCAAAATGACCTACTTTATCGTAATTATTACGTTCTGAACCCATCCAATCGGCAATCATGTCGAATAACGGCACTTCAGCGTAAGTATAATGAGCGCCTACAAACAACACACAGCAGTGTATTAAGACGAGAAAATACACTAAAGGTGTCAGTGGAAAACGTTTGCGAGTAAAGAATAAAATCGGTACAGCAATCAATGCAGGCAAGGCTTCGAGCCACCACGTGAAAGGATCTGCGGGTTTTATCGCCGACCACACCAAAACTGAGAGGTAAATACCGCACCATGCGATTTTGTTATTCAATGTTTCTTCCTCTTATGCGATATTGTTCTAAATTTAGAATATTAACTTTAGCCATCTAGCCCTCCACACTGAGCAAAAAAAGTGCTACTTTGGTGGGTGAAGGTTGTGAGCATATCATAAGAAACATTTCTATTAATTAGAGGGTACCCATATCATGGCGAAACATTCGCTGGACAAGGATAAGATCAAGATCCTGCTGTTGGAAGGCGTCCACCAATCTGCGGTCGATGTATTTGAACGTGCGGGATACACCAATATCGAATACCACAAAGCTTCCTTAAGCGATGAAGCCTTACTTGAGTCCATTAAAGATGCGCATTTTGTCGGACTTCGTTCGCGTACCCAATTAACTGCTGAGGTGCTGAAACGTGCCGAGAAGTTAATCGCGATAGGATGTTTCTGTATTGGAACCAACCAAGTTGACCTTGCCACCGCCGAATCCCTTGGTATCCCAGTATTTAACGCTCCCTTCTCAAACACGCGCAGTGTTGCAGAACTCGTAATTGGCGAAATCATTATGTTGATGCGGGGTATCCCTGAGCGTAACGCCATCGCCCACCGTGGCGGCTGGATGAAAACCGCCGCTGGCAGCTACGAAGTGCGCGGAAAAACCTTAGGCGTAATCGGTTACGGTCATATCGGTACTCAGCTTGGTATTCTGGCTGAGACGCTGGGCATGCGCGTGGTGTTCTTCGATATCGAAGACAAGCTGCCGCTAGGCAATGCACAACAAATTCATTCAATGGAACAATTGCTGGCGCAAGCTGACGTAGTGAGCTTACACGTACCTGAAACCCCACAAACCAAAGACATGATAGGCGCAGCTGAATTTGCGGCGATGAAAAAGGGCAGCATCTTTATCAACGCATCACGCGGCACTGTAGTCGATATCGAGGCCTTAACAGTCGCACTCAAAGAGCGCCACCTTGCGGGCGCGGCGATTGATGTGTTCCCAGTTGAACCACAATCGAATGACGATGAATTTATCAGTCCCCTACGCGGTTTAGACAATGTTCTACTCACGCCGCATGTCGGCGGTAGCACGGCCGAAGCACAAGAAAACATTGGTATCGAAGTCGCAGGTAAGCTCGCTAAATACTCAGACAACGGCTCAACCGTTTCTGCAGTTAACTTCCCTGAAGTGTCATTACCAACGCATAAAGGCACCTCGCGCTTGCTGCATATTCACCAAAACCGTCCGGGCGTGTTGATCAAGATCAACCAAGCCTTCTCGGAAAAAGGCATCAACATCGCCGCCCAATATTTGCAGACCACCGCAGAAATTGGTTATGTCGTGATGGAAGTCGACACAACTCAAGCGGAAGAAGCCTTAGTTGAACTCAAAGCCATTGAAGGTACATTGCGTACCCGCGTGCTGTTTTAAACTTTAAACTTTAAACTCCACTCGCTTTAAGCCTATCGACTAAAGCACACATATTAAGGCGCACAGATCATTCACAGATATGTGCGCCTTATGCTTTTGAGCCAACTGGAATTCCGTTACAATCTAGCCTCTCACATCGTCTTCATTTTCAGGATCTCGCTATGACTATTTCAGTTTCTACGCCCCATTGGGATCTGGACGCTACCTTGCCTCCACTTATGCTTGCCAACTTATCTCATTTGGGCCTCATCAAAGTCGTTGGAGAACAAGGCCGCAGTTTTATCCATGGCCAAGTGACCACAGACATCAGCTCATTGGCCACGGATCAATGGCGCTGGGGCGCCCATTGCGATCCTAAAGGTAAAATGCTGGCAAGTTTCAGAACCTTTGCCATTCAAGATGCACTCTTTATGTTGATGCCAAAGGATGCCATCGAAGTCGATTTACCCCAGTTACAAAAATATGCCGTGTTTAGTAAAGCCACCCTAAGCAATGCATCCGCTGAATGGACTCTGCTCGGGGTTGCCGGTGAACAGGCAAGCCAATTCGTGAACAAACATTTTGGTGACATTCAGCAAGAGCTCACACTCATTGAAAACGGTGCGATTTTAAAAGACGCTGAACGTTTTATTTTAGTATTAACACCAGATGCCGCAGCGGCTTTAGTTGCGCAATCGGAACTGAGTGTATTTGACGCCAGTGCATGGCAAGCGTTAGAGATTGCAGCGGGTTACCCCAATCTTGCCGCCAGCCATGCCAGCCAGTACGTACCGCAGATGTGTAATCTACAAGCGGTTAACGGTATCAGCTTCAATAAGGGCTGTTACATGGGGCAAGAAACCATAGCGCGAATGAAATATCGCGGTGGTAATAAACGCGCCCTGTATATTTTGCGCGGTCACACCAATCTTCAAATCACCCTAGCATCAGGCCTCGAAATCGCGATGGAAGACAGTTTTCGCCGTGGCGGTCAAATCATTGAGTTTGTACAGCGCGGCAACCAAGTCTTGTTAACCGCCGTACTTCCTAATGACACGGCTAATGATACTCAGCTACGTTTTGCCGACGATGAACAATCACATTTAACGATCCAAGCCCTGCCCTACTCATTAGATGAAGCGTAATACTTTGATTTAATATGATTAGTATAAAATATTGAAGCAGAATAAAGGCGCCAATGGCGCCTTTACCTTAGTCAATGCACTTCGAGCATCAATTTTCTAAATAAGTATCTCTAATGGCAATTGCTTCTGGCAGGATTTGCTTGAACTCCTCCACCAGCTTAGGATCGAAATGTTTTCCCGCTTGATTTTCAAATAGCTCCATAGTTGCTTCAATTGTCCAAGCCTGCTTGTAAGGCCGTTGCGAAGTCAGCGCATCGAACACATCCGCAATCGCGGTGATACGCCCTTCAAGGGGAATTTCTTCACCTACCAAGCCATTGGGGTAACCTGAACCATCCCACTTCTCATGGTGAGTTAAGGCGATACGACGGGCCATTTGCAATAACGGATCGCTATGTTCACCAATAATTTCTGCACCTATGGCGGCGTGCTACTGCATAATTTCCCATTCCTGCGCATCAAGTTTCCCAGGCTTTTTCAGCACTGCATCGGGCGTACCGATTTTACCAATATCGTGCATAGGCGCCGCATTAAAAATCAAGTCACAAAAGGTCGTCGGTAAGCCGAGCTTTATCGCTAATATGCGGGCGTAATGGCTCATACGCACAACATGTAGACCCGTCTCGTTGTCCTTGTATTCAGCAGCACGGCCAAGACGACGGATAATCTCGAAACGGGTTTCTTCTAATTCGTGAGTACGAACTTTAACTTGTTGTTCGAGTAGACGTTTTTGATCATAAAGCGCAAGATGTGTTTTAACCCGCGCTTTAACGACAGGCGCACTGACAGGCTTAGTAATGTAATCCACCGCACCCAATGCAAAACCTTGGGCTTCATCAGCAATTTCAGATAAGGCGGTCACGAAGATCACCGGAATATGGCTGGTCAGCGGCTCTTGCTTTAGCAGCTTGCAGACTTCATAGCCATTCATACCTGGCATCATGACATCGAGTAGAATCAAGTCAGGCCGCGATTTTGTCACTAACGCTAATGCCCTTGGCCCATCGATCGCCACTTTGACTTTGTAATCATCACCTAGAATACCGATCAAAATATCAATATTCTCAGGTGTGTCATCGACGACTAATATTGTTGCTTTTTCCATTAACAACTCCACTCAATGTCACGCATTATAAATTCGCACTACCGCTTTCTATCCTAACTGTGTAATTACATCGTCAATTAAGTCGATTGCCTCATCAAACTGATACTGATTAATCATAGACAAGGCAGGGGTTAACGCTTGCCACATTGCACTACTTACCTGCGGCTTTAACGCATCAATTTTTGCCACAGCGCTGGCATCGGCATCATCTAAGTTCTGCCGCAAGGCCTGTAATGCCGCCCTTAAATCTTCAGCAGATAATAAATCAACGGCTTGAGGTTCGGCTTGATTCACTATCACAGGCTTAGCCTGTTCAATCGCATCGCAGATAGAGGTCACTAGCGGTTGAATTTGAATCAATTCATCTTCATAGGACGCTTTCTCTGTTAAATGCAACTCAAGCAAACGCGCTAATTCCACCAATTTTGCCGAACTTAAATTGCCCGCTAAGCCTTTAAGGGTGTGTGCAATACGCACGGCATCTTCGACTTGATTCGCCGCGATGGCTTTGCGAACCTGCTCCACGACATTACGTTGACTGCTCACGAAACGATCAAAGATTCGTTGATAAAGACGCGTCGAATGCTGCACCAGTTGCAAACCTCTATCGATATCCAGCTCAGGGTGTTCTGGCCACTTGAGCAATACCGTTTTATCAGCGCCATTGCTGACTTCACCCTGTGCGCTGGACGAAGTTAACCGAGTTGAGGCTTCTGCCCTTATCGCTGCAGAAATTCCAGAAGAAGATCCGAGGTATTTCAATAGGGTTTGATAAAGCACATTCACTTCTATGGGCTTGGCAATATGGTCATTCATCCCAGCCCGAAGACACATATCTCTATCACCAGCCATCGCATTCGCAGTCATAGCGACGACAGGTAAATTTGCCAACTCAGGCCTTTTCCTTATCGCTTTAGTGGCTTGATAACCATCCATCACCGGCATTTGACAGTCCATTAACACTAGATCGAAATGCTGTTGGGATAGCTTATCTAAGGCAATTTGGCCATTGGTCGCTATGGATAAAATAATCCCCACTTGCTCTAAAAACTCGCTGGCGACTTCAAGGTTCATCTCGTTATCTTCCACTAATAAGATACGCTTCCCTTGAAGTGGTAATAATAACTGCGGAGCCAGCTCTTCAGTGCGGCGTCTTACTGGCAATATGCCTTCACGGCCAATCGCATTCATTATGCCATCGAGCATGCGTGAGGCGCTGATGGGTTTACTTATGTACCCCGCCAGTGCTAATTGCTCAATTTGAGTGATAAATTCATGATTCGCATGGGCGGATACCATCAAGATCTTAGGCTGAGACTTAGCCTGTAGTTGGATCTGACGGGCGGTTTCTAACCCGTCCATATTGGGCATTTTCCAATCGATTAATGCCACTTCATAGGTCTGCAGTAAGCAGCGGCTTATTGCTTCTTCACCTGAACGAACCGTATCGACTCTAAAGCCCATACTTTCGAGCGTTGTACGCATTATGTCCCTAGCGGTCGCGTTATCATCTACCACCAGCACAGACATGCCCTCAAGCTCTTGCTCAAGCACTAATTTTTGGCCCTCGGAAATTTGTAACTTCACAGTGAAATAGAAGGTGCTGCCATGACCAAATTGACTTTCGACACCAATATTGCCCCCCATGAGTTCAACGAGTTGCTTGCAAATAGCCAAGCCTAAGCCTGTACCACCGTATTTACGGGTGGTTGAAGTATCCGCTTGGGTAAAGGATTTAAATAATTTTGCTTGCTGCTGCTCAGTTAAGCCTATGCCGCTGTCACGCACGCTAAAACGCAGCACGACATCATCATCTTGTTGCTCAACTAAACTTAGCGACAATAACACCTCACCCCGTTCGGTGAATTTAATGGCGTTATTCATCAGATTAATCAACACTTGCCCTAATCGCAGAGAATCACCATATAAGTAACGCGGCACGTTAGGGGCGACTGCAAATAACAATTCAATCTGCTTGTGGGCGGCTTTCTCAGAGAACATATCGCTGAGATCTTCCAGCATAGTATCGAGCTGAAATGGCACAGATTCGATGTCGAGCTTACCCGCTTCAATCTTAGAGAAATCGAGAATATCATTGATAATTGATAGTAGAGACTGCGATGCCCGCTCAATCTTCTCTACATAATTTTTCTGTTTTTGATCAAGCTGAGTCTGCAAGCACAGCTGCGACATACCGATAATGGCATTCATTGGGGTGCGTATTTCGTGGGACATATTCGCCAAGAAGTCACCCTTGGCTTTACTGGCGGCATCGGCTTGCTCTTTGGCAAGTAACAGTTCATCGGAAAGCAATTTAAGCTCTGTCATATCGACCATGCTGATCACAGCCGATTCAAATTGTCCTTGGGCATCTAACAGTGCCGACACATTGACCGTCATCCATAAAGGCGCACCAGAAGGACGAATAAAGCTTCTCTCGCCACGATAATGGTCAATTTTGCCACCGACCAATTCCTTAAATTGCTCTTTGGCAATAAGCTTATCTTGCGCGCTAAGGACCTCAAAAATTGCGGTATTGCGTAAACTCTCCCGTGACCGCGCCATATCGGCACAGAATTGGTCATTACAATCTAAGATAACGCCTTTAACATCCACATTGACGATACCAATGGTCGCACCATCGAACAGTGCCTTAAAGTGCGCTTCACTGAGGGCTAACTCTTGTTCTATGCTCTTGCGTTGGGTGATGTCCATTACATACCCATTCCAAGTAATGGCGCCATCTTCTTCTACATGGCCGCTCGCCCCCGCCTCCATCCAACGTATGCTGCCATTGGGATGGCGATAACGAAACTCGCAGATCCATTGAAACCTATCTTCACTCTTACCTGAAAGTGCCCGTACGACGTCCGGCCTTTCTTCATCAAAAATCCGCTCAGCGATGGTGTCAAAATTACTAATAAGATCATCACGATGTAGCCCCAACATTTTCATTGCCGCACCAGAGAGAAAGGTAAATCTACGATCAGTAGACGAGTGCCATAACAATTGGTATACGGTACAAGGAATAGACTCTGTAATATTGGTCAATTGCAGGCGTGAAGCCTCTAGCTGTCCTATAGCAAGCTTACTCTCTGTGATGTCATCAATACTGCCGTCGAACCAAAGTGGAACGCCCTCTTCGGTATAACTTGCCTTACCTTTCTCATGCACCCAGCGCACACTGCCATCGCGATGGCGGATACGATATTCCACTTCAAAGGTTTCTTGCTGCGCGAGTGCTCTATCAATATGCAAATGACATGTAGGCCGATCCTCTTCTAAAATCAGCGAAGCAAAAGTACGTTGGCGATTTTCAATAAACTGACTCGCTGCATAACCCGTAATCTCAGCAATATTGTCACTAATATATTCCATGAACCATACATCCGCGATACGAGTCCGATAAACGGCGCCGGGAATATTAGTCACTAAGCCACGAAAACGCTGTTCGCTATCACGGATCTTCTGCTCAACGGCCAGTTTTTGCGTCATATCGCGTATTGAAGCCGCCACTTGCCTTTGTCCATCAAAGGCAGGGGGAAGAATACTCAGCGCTATTTCCGCAATAAATTCATTACCATCGGCTTTTAACGCCCGAACATGACGCGCATTTGCCATGCCTCTATCGCGGCCTTCACGCAGGAATGTTTGCCGCTCAAGTACATGCCCGTTTCCTAACTCTTGCGGCAATAACGCCTCAACCTGCAAACCCAGCATAGCGCCCGTTTCGTATCCAAAGAGCTGCTGACAGCGACTGTTAGTAAAGACGATTTTCCCAAGTTCGTCGACAATGAGCATGGCCTCGGGAGCGGCTTCTAGTACGGCATTTGACCAGACTGCCGCCGAAAACTGCTCAGTGACATCGGTAAATAACATCTCCACCGACATTAACTCACCCGTATCTGATAATAATGGCTGCATAAACACATCGAGCCTTCTTAAATGCCCTTTTTCATCCAGCATTTCCACTTGGTGCGAAGGCACATTTTGGCCCTTTAAGGCCAAATCGGTATATTCCCAGTTTTTCTCATTGAGGGGATTAGCCGAGAAGAGCCTTTGATATTTACGCTTGAGCAAATCAGGGGTAATCCCCAACACCTTAGTTACCCCCTCACTGACCTGGGCGAGTTGACCATTGGGTTCGAGGGAACAGTAGAAAGACTTTTCACTCATGCCATCAATTAGGCGCGCAAAGCGATTACCGCGGGAATCAAGAATGGCTTGTTCACGTTCTGCGAGTAATTCCGCCATTTGATTGAAGGTAGTACTCAGCGTCACTATTTCACTCACGGCACCTTTAGGTACAATAAGCTGCTGAGCTTTACCCTGTCCAAAAGACAAGATACCCGACTCGAGTAGCTCTAACGGCCGAGTTAATCGTTTCGCCGCCAGATAACAGGTCAGCAATAATAAGAGGGTTAATAAACTTAAATTGAGGATGATAGATGCTAGATCATCAAGCAGGGAGTTGAATAAATCTTGTTCTGGCGCTAATACAATCACACGCCACTTTAGTTGCGGTACAGTCACAATACTCGCAAGATAAACAACATCTTGGTTATCAGCAAACCTTGTTTGACCATCAAGCCTTTTATCCTGTAGCGTCCAAAAATCGGCATTTTTATTCTTATCGAGCCACTGGGCTGAAGTCGTTGCCAGTACTTTTTCTTTATCTATATGATAAATAAGCCGCCCTTGATCGTCTAAAACCACCAGACGATTTGGTGCAATCCCCAATTGTTTTGGCAATTCATCTAAAGCTAAATCAACCGTGGCGACCCCAAAATAATTACCTACCTCACCAAAAGGAGCCGAATAGGTCAACATCAGAATATTTCCCGCCCCCTCATCAAAGTATGCCTTTGACCAATAACCGTTCGTTTGATTGATAGCCTTACTCCACCAATCCCAAGTGCCATCGGTATAGTCGTAGCCTTCAGCGCCAATATCGAGGTAGTGTAAATCGTTACCACCACTTGTATCGCGGTAAACATAGGGAGAAAAGAGCTTGCGATTAGGAAAGGTGTTGGGTTTAAATGCGACTGCAGAGCCAAAAAAATCAGGATGACGTTTGACTCGATTCATCAAGACACTTTTAACACTCTCAGTGTCATTCATGTCTTCTTTACTTGACAAAAAACCAATAAAATCAGCAAGACCTTGGGTGTTGGCCTGCGCATGCTCGAGCAGAAACTGCAGACGAGAAGCCGAATGACTCGCCTCTTGTGTCAGGCTATGGTAAAGCCGATTCTCTGAGGAGATATAACTAAACCAAGCGTTTACACCATAGACACTCGCCATAATTAAAATGAGAGGCAAGGCTATGTGGGATAATATCCTGCTGCGAAAAGTACGAAGTTTACTTTTTTCCATGGCGTCGCCCTAAAGCCCTCGATTTTATAAACACTGCATTTAAAAATAGCACTTATAAAGTAAACGAAGAATTTAGTGGCGACAATGTCAAAGTTAAAATAATGTGAAGTAATTTATTGTTTTAAAAACACTAATAAGCCGTCTCTAAGAAGCCGTCTCTAAGGTTTGATTAGGTAAGATACGAGCAAAATAGCTTTGGGTTTCGGCGATAATGATATGCCTCAAGCCCACTATGGCGATCAAGTTAGGGATAGCCATCAAACCATTAACCGTATCGGCCAACAACCAAATCACATCCAGTTTGATAAAAGCACCACCGGCAATCAGCACCAAAAACACCACTTGATACATGCGTAGCCCGCGCTCACCGACTAAGTAATACCAACAGCGTTCACCATAATAATGCCAGCCCAAAATCGTTGTAAACGCAAAACACACTAGCGCAATCGTCACCAAATACTGACCCACAAGCGCTGAACCTCCCAGAGCAAAAGCAGCACTCGTCATCGCGGCACCCGCCGTCTCACCACTCCATACCCCAGTGATGATCAGCACTAAGCCCGTCATAGTGCAAATGATAATGGTATCGAAGAAAGTACCCGTCATGCTGACCAAACCTTGCTCAACGGGTTCATTGGTCTTCGCGGCAGCGGCGGCAATGGGTGCACTACCTAATCCAGATTCGTTCGAGAACACACCGCGGGCAATACCGATTTGAATCGCCTGTGCGACTGTCGC
Source organism: Shewanella sp. SM101 (assembly GCF_025654465.1). Lineage (NCBI taxonomy): Bacteria > Pseudomonadati > Pseudomonadota > Gammaproteobacteria > Alteromonadales > Shewanellaceae > Shewanella > Shewanella sp. SM101. The sequence continues at coordinate 11,396 of NZ_JAKKRH010000009.1, read as the reverse complement.
CCCTAAAAAGCCCCCCGCAGCTGAGAGTGGCGTAAAGGCAGATTCAAGCACTAAAGCTAAGGCGGGTAAAATCTGCTCGGAGAAACCGACTAAGATCCACACGCAGGCCAGCACATAACCAATCGACATCGCAGGCACAAGTTTTTGCGCCACATTTGAAATGCGCTTTACGCCACCCAAAGTGACTGCGGCAACTAACACAGTCAACACAGTTGCAGTCAACCAAGTCGGCACCTCAAAGGCAATCGTCAGTGCATCGCTGATGGCGTTAACCTGTGCAAAAGTACCGATACCGAAAAAGGCCACACCAACCCCAAAGAGAGCAAACAATTTCGCCATCCAAGGCAGACCAAGGCCGCGCTCGATATAATACATAGGGCCACCCGCAATCTGCCCACGAGCATCGGTGGTACGGTACTTTACCGCGAGCATACACTCGGCATATTTAGTCGCCATGCCGAAAAATGCCGCCAACCACATCCAAAATAACGCCCCAGGGCCACCCATTTTTATTGCCGTCGCCACGCCAACAATATTACCGGTACCGATAGTGGCGGACAGCGCCGTACAAAGCGCGGCAAAGGAAGATAAATCCCCATGACCTTTGGCAGGTTTAAACAACAATCCCATCGCCATCGGCAGACGAAATACTTGGATAAGCTTGAGACGCACAGTAAGGTAAACCCCGGTACCCACCAGCAAACAAAGGGTAATTGGGCCCCAGACGATGCCATTAATACTGGCAAGTAAAGCTTGAAAACTCATGATATTCCTCGAATATTAAACAACAAAATTAATAAACGGAGGAGGAAAAGAAATGGCTGTGACGCGCCGCAGTCGGACGCTATTGCAAACTATTTTGACCTAATCTCGGCCGAGAATCGCCTAAGCTGAACGCTAAAAGCGTAGCAAGCGAGAGCTCTACACGAGTGCTTTCAATAAGAGCAAAAGTACTCCATCTCAAGCAAAAGAGTAAAAATAGCCCACGACGACAAACGACAGGGACTGTGCAGTCATCCTCTCCTCTGTCCTTTTGCCTGAGCGTTTCGCGTCGCAGGTTATACAATAACACCACGACACTTTCGCCTTCGGCGCCACCTGATTGCACAATGAGTGCAACTGGTAGTCTCTCCAGAGGCTCGTCCAGTAACAGTCCACGCCTATCGGCACCTGAAAGAGTGCTTTGTTTTTATAAGAAGACTCGCTTCTGTAAAACCAAAGTTGCCTCGTCGGTGTGGGGTCAATTCCCCACTCTCCTGCTACCTTCATCCGAACGGATTGTTAGATTGAGATTGACTCCCAAGCTAACAGGACGCACAGAATGCAACAAATGCGGCGTCAGCTCAAGCCGTTTGCTCACAGTTCGCGGAGGATTTAATCCAGTTGACTATTTTTACACCAAATGACGATTTATGTTTTGTTACTCAGTGGATGATCCTATTACAAGAAAAATCAGTATCTATCTGAATAGAAAATGCTTTATCTTGAACATAGAATGGCAATGCTAAATTGCGGCCACTAAGTAAGTTGCCGCCGCAGTTTGAAACACTGCTTACCACACCCGCCGCCAATGAATATAAAGGAGTTGCTCAATGGCCGACGTCGCTAAGCTTAACCAAGTAACCAAAGGCTTTCGTGATGGTGAGCAATATCATCAAGTACTGCAAGCGGTTAATCTACAGATCCACAGAGGTGAAACCGTGGCGCTTACAGGTCCCAGCGGTAGCGGCAAAAGCACCTTACTCAACCTGATCGCCGGTTTTGAAATGCCAGACTCGGGTGAAATCTTGCTAGAACAAGCGTCCACCTCAACTTGGCAAGACAAAGATTGGAGCCGTTTCAGACGTAATTCCTTGGGCGTTGTGTTTCAGCAATTTAACTTACTCACGCCCCTAAACGTGAAAGACAATATCGCCTTCTCCTTAAGTTTAACCGCGCAGCCATGGTCAGCTTGGTGTGACTATCTGGTTGAAAAACTCGGGCTCTTACCATTACTTCATCGCCCAGTTGAAGCCCTGTCCGGCGGTCAACAACAGCGGGTCGCCATCGCCCGCGCCTTAGCCCATAAACCGACGTTACTGCTGGCCGACGAACCCACAGGTAACTTAGATGATGTATCGGGTAAGCAAGTCATGGCATTACTGTGTGAACTGGCACGGGAAAGCCAAACCAGTATCTTAATGGTCACCCACAGCGAAGAGTGCGCCGCCTTTATGCAAAAACGTTGGCACTTATCCCAAGGTGCAGTCGCTATCTATGAACAATAAACCGCTCACGAAAGCAACATCTGCTGGACTTCAGCAGACTTGGCTGAGGCTGACGTGGCTTAGGTTAACGTGGATCAGCCTAAAGGTGTTTATCGCCCATTATCGCCATGCGCCCATACAAGCAGGAGCCATTCTGCTCGGTATCGCCTTGGCCGTGACGCTACTTATTGGGGTTAAAGCGACCAACGATAATGCCGTGCGCAGCTATAGCGATGCGACTGAGCTTTTGAGTCAACGCGCCGATGTACTACTCACGCCGCCCCTAGGACAAAACACCTTAGATGAATCTGTCTATTTCGCCTTGAGACGAGCCGGATTGAGTCAGAGTCTCGCCATCGTGAATGGCAAAATCTCCGGTAAGAATGGTCAGTTTTGGCAACTGGAAGGCAGCGATCTGATTGCCGCATTAACGCTACAAAAATCGAGAAGTAACGCCTCGAGTGAAACGCAATCAACCACCTCGCCGCAGATGAATGCCTTACCGCTTGCCGATCTGCTGAATGGCGCACCCACAGTGATAATGAGCCGCAGCCTAGCCGCCAAAGTAGCGCCCGACGGTAAACTTGCTTTAGAAAATAGCACCTTAGACGTTATTGCAATTGATGATGATTTTGGCCTCGGCAGCGCCATCTTGGCCGATATTTCCCTCGCCCAGCGATTACTAAACATGCAAGGCAGATTGAGCTATATCGCCATGTTCAGTGAGCGAGAAAACCTACCTAAACTAAAATCCCAACTCGACGCTTTAGGGATTACGCCCCAAAAGGCCAGCTTTAGCCAACAGGATCAAGGCCAAGCACTGATAGCATTGACCCGCAGTTTTCACCTTAATCTTAATGCTATGAGCATGTTAGCCTTCGTTGTCGGCCTCTTTATCGCCTATAACGGTGTGCGCTACAGCCTAATGAAACGGCAAAAACTGTTAGTGCAGTTATTGCAACAGGGAATAGAGCGCCGCGCCTTGATGACGGCACTGATGTTCGAGTTGATTTTGTTGGTTGTCATAGGTTCAAGTCTGGGCTTTATCAGTGGTTTGCAACTCAGCCACTGGCTGCAACCTATGGTCGCCATGACCTTAGAGCAAATGTATGGCGCCCACTTGCTCCCCGGTATTTGGCAATGGACTTGGCTTTTTGAGGCAATTGTCCTCACCTTAATTGCCGCGCTCGCCGCTTGCTTGCCCTTGTATTTAGATCTTACGCGCCAAGCGCTTGCGCAAGGGGCGAATCGTTATCAACAAATGCAGGCACACCGCAAAACCCATAGCATTCAATTTGCCTTAGCCTGTGGCTTATTGACCTTAGCGGCGTTGCTGTTTCCCTTCAGTCAAAGCTATAACATCAGCTTAGTGTTGCTCGGTATCGTCGCTATCGCTATTCCCTTATTGTTGCCGCAATTATTGCATTGGGGCGTCAGTGCGTTAATGCCCTTGGCACGTCCTGGATTATGGCAATATCTGCTCGCCGAAACCCGTGAGCTTATTGCACCGCTTTCCCTTGCAATGATGGCGATCTTACTGGCGCTCAGTGCCAATGTGTCGATGAACACCCTAGTGGGTAGCTTCGAGCAAACCCTGCGAACTTGGCTAGAAACTCGCCTGCATGCCGATCTCTATATCCGCCCACCGAGCCAGCGTATCGACACGATTCAAACCCAATTGATGCACGATCCAAGAGTCAGCGGTCTTTATCAGCAGTGGCAAATTGAAGCCCAGCTTTCACTCCCAGTATCGACGGATAATTCGAGCGAGTTGACGATTCCAATTAGCCTACTTAGCCGTGATGAATATTCGATTCGCCACACCAGTGCACTAAAAGAAAGCCTGCCGACTCTGTGGCAATCCTACTTTAATGCCCCCGTGATCTTAGTGAGCGAGCCCTTAGCCATCAAATACCAATTGCAGCTTGGCGATAGCGTGTCATTGGATGCGCTTAAGCAAACCGATAGCAGCCAAGCTATTATCGGCGGCATTTATTATGACCACGGTAATACCCGCAACGAGGTGATTATCAGCCAGCCACTTTGGCAAAAGGCACAATTACCTGTACTGCCAATCAGTCTGGCAGCGAATTTTTACGGTAAAGAGCAAGGCAGTGAGATCAGTGAAGAGGATCTCGATGAACTACAAATCCAACTGGCTGCCGAGTTAGGCTTATCGCAAGCACAAATCTACAGCCAAACTAAGATTAAAACCCAAGCTATCGCCATGTTTAAACGCACTTTTTCCATTACCTTAGTGCTGAATAGTTTGACGCTAATTGTCGCCGCGATTGGTCTTTTTAGTGCCTGTTTAATGTTAACTCAGGCACGGCAAGCGCCACTGGCACGACTGTATTCCCTAGGCGTCAGTCGTAATGCGCTGCGCGGTATGGTGTTTATGCAGATGCTGATTGTAGTGCTGATCACTTGCCTGCTCGCTATGCCAACGGGTGCACTGTTAGGTTACCTACTCATCAACAAGATCACCTTGCAAGCCTTTGGTTGGACGATAAAAATGATTTGGGATTGGCAAGCTTACGGCCATGCAATACTGATAGCCTTAACCACCTGTACCTTAGCCGTGCTCTTGCCGCTGTATTGGCAAACCCGCAAGCCATTGGTCGCCAGTCTGCAGCAGGAGACCCTGTGATGAAAACACTCAATCTGAACAGTATTGTATGGGCAGTGGTTGGGTTAATGCTGATCGGCGGCTGCGATAAAACGCCATCAACGCAAAACACTCAATCCAAATCCATGGCCAATGTGGTGGGGAAAACCTCTACTAATCAAGATGATTTAGCTTTTACGCCTGTTGTTCCCGGCAATAGATTTGAATTTCCGCGGGATCACTTGGCACATAACAGTTTTCGCCAAGAATGGTGGTATCTAACCGCAAATTTAACTACAGAAACAGGTGAGCAACTCGGCGCCCAGTGGACGCAGTTTAGGGTCGCCCTAAAACCCACTGATCAGCAAGCAATAGCACCACAAACAACTGTTCCGCAAGGAACAGATGTGATAGCTAAAAATGAATCCACATGGAAAACTCAGCAGCTTTATTTAGCCCACAGTGCATTAACCTCGAGTAATGCTCACTTGGCCAATGAAAAGTGGTCACGCCGTCATAGCGAGTTTGCCGAGGTAAAATTAGATCCTTATCAAATCCGCCTCGATAACTGGCACTGGCAGAGCGAAACCAATGCACTCTTTCCCGCGACCTTAACGGTGGAGAATTCTGATTTTAGCTATCGACTTCAGCTTAATAGCCAAGCGCCACTGCAATACCAAGGCGTTAACGGCTATAGCCTTAAAAGCCGCGACGGCCAAGTAGCCTCTTACTATTACAGCCAACCCTTTATTGAAATTTCAGGTGAAATCAACCGCAATGGCAAAGTGGAGCAAGTCACAGGCCAAGGTTGGCTCGACAGGGAATGGAGCTCGCAATTCCTCACTAAAACGCAACAGGGCTGGGATTGGTTCGCGCTCAGGTTAAATGATGGCTCGACGCTGATGTTGTTTCAGCTACGGGATCAGTCTCCGGCAGAGTCCGCAAAGAATGCACCTATCTCAGCATTTTATAGCGCCAGAAGAATGTTTGCCGATGGCACAGGGCGCAACATTAATTCCACTGACAATCCCAATGACATTCAGATGACGCCTCTTAGATGGCAACACACAGTCAATGGCGACTATCCCGTTAGCTGGCAAGTCAAAATCCCCAGCGAAAATATCGATATCACTATCACCCCGCTCAATCCCAATAGCGCTATGCCATTATCAACGCCCTACTGGGAAGGCCCAGTGCATCTCTCTGGCAGCCATACAGGTACGGGTTATATGGAGCTAACGGGCTATTAACGTCTTATATATACTAAACAATGTGAATATAACTAATTATTCCTAAATATGTTCTATCGAAGGATTTTGCAAACATGCACGTCAGCTATTGCTCTTACTCAGAAATTTTATAAACACCTGTAATTGGTAAAAAGTATAGGATTCCTATCTACACACTTGTGCTTCCGTTAATGTTCACGGGTTCCAGATATGCACAATAGTATTCTCCATAAATGTACTCCTCACTATGTCCTAGTGACGACAGTGCTAACCGCTTAAATATCAAACTGGGAGTTAGATCACTCGCAAAACTTTGATCCGGATCGACTATCGCTTTCAATACCTCTTGTGAGGTATACCCACATTTTTTATCAGGTCTAGACTCGCCAGTATCAGCACTCGGTTACCCTCCTTTTTAATCTTAAGTAACCGAGTTTACGCTACTACAGGTCATCCAATATGAGTCAGGAATACCACGTCACCAGCCTTGTGGTGCATGCCACGCCTAAAACCTTACAGCAGGTTGAAGCCAATATCCGCGCATTAGTGGGTACTGATATTCATGCAATTACACCCGAAGGAAAATTGGTCGTTACCCTAGAAGGGAGTAGCCAAAGAGCGATTCTTGACAATATTGAAGCCATCAATGCCCTGTCCGGCGTGTTATCTGCCAGCTTGATTTACCACCAAGTAGAACCCTTAGTACAAGAGAGTGAGGAAATATTATGAGCATAAGCCGCCGCGAGTTTCTCAAGGCCAACGCAGCGGTTGCCGCTGCGACGGCCGTTGGCGTCACACTTCCCATTAAGATGGTCGAAGCCGCCGAACAAGCTGACAGTATCAAGTGGGATAAAGCTCCCTGCCGTTTCTGCGGTGTGGGGTGTAGCGTATTAGTGGGCACCCAAGCGGGCAAAGTGGTCGCCACTAAGGGCGATCCTGAAAGTCCAGTCAACCGTGGCCTTAACTGTATTAAAGGTTATTTCCTATCAAAAATCATGTACGGCAAGGACAGATTAACCACGCCATTGCTGCGGATGAAAGACGGCAAATACCATAAAGAAGGTGAGTTCACCCCAGTCAGCTGGGATGTGGCCTTCGATACTATGGCCGCGAAATGGAAACACAGTCTCGCCACCAAAGGCCCGACGTCGGTAGGTATGTTTGGCTCTGGTCAATGGACTATTTGGGAAGGTTATGCCGCCTCTAAACTTCATAAAGCAGGTTTCCTTACCAACAACATAGATCCCAATGCGCGCCACTGCATGGCCTCAGCCGTAGGCGGCTTTATGCGCACCTTCGGTATCGATGAGCCCATGGGTTGTTATGACGATTTAGAAGCCGCCGATCAGTTTGTGCTCTGGGGCGCAAACATGGCGGAGATGCACCCAATTCTGTGGGCACGAATATCCGATAGACGTTTAAGCAGTCCAACGTGCCGAGTGCATGTGCTGTCGACCTTTGAGAACCGCAGCTTCGATTTAGCCGATAACCCTATGGTGTTCCGCCCACAGTCGGACTTAGTGATCCTCAACTATATCGCCAATTACATTATTGAAAATAAAGCCGTTAATACCGACTTTGTCACCAAACACACTAAGTTTGCCCTTGGGGTTGACGATATTGGCTATGGTCTGCGTCCCGAACATCCGTTAGAGAAAAAAGCCAAAAATCCGGGCAATGGTAAATCCACGCCCATTAGCTTTGACGAGTATGCCAAGTTTGTCAGCACTTATACGCTGGAATATGCCGCTAAGATGAGTGGCGTCGAGCCAGAGAAGCTGGAGATTTTAGCCAAAGCCTATGCCGACCCTAAGGTGAAAATCATGAGCCTGTGGACCATGGGCATTAACCAACACGTTCGCGGCGTGTGGGCGAACAACATGCTTTACAACATCCATTTGCTCACGGGCAAAATTGCCACACCGGGTAACAGTCCTTTCTCATTAACAGGTCAACCTTCGGCTTGCGGTACTGCACGTGAAGTCGGTACTTTCGCCCACCGTTTACCCGCCGATATGGAAGTCACTAACGACAAGCACCGCGCCATTACCGAAAAGCTATGGCAAGTGCCTGAAGGGACCATTCCCGCCAAACCTGGCTACCATGCCGTACTCCAGAGCCGTATGCTCAAAGATGGCAAGCTCAACTGCTACTGGACCATGTGTACCAATAATATGCAGGCAGGCCCTAACATCAACGATGAGATTTACCCTGGCTTTCGTAACCCAGAAAACTTTATCGTGGTTTCAGATCCTTATCCAACCATCACAGCCATGGCGGCAGATTTAATTTTGCCAACAGCAATGTGGGTTGAAAAAGAAGGAGCTTACGGCAACGCCGAGCGCCGTACTCATATGTGGCATCAGCAAGTAAAAGCCCCAGAAGGCGCAACCTCAGATCTGTGGCAACTAGTCGAATTTTCGAAACGATTCAAAGTCTCCGAAGTCTGGCCAGCCGAACTGATAGCCAAACAACCGGAATACGCGGATAAAACCTTATATGAAGTGCTATTTGCCAATGGCGTGATCGACAAGTTCCCAACTTCCGATTGCAAAGCCGAATTAAACGATGAGAGCGAACACTTCGGTTTCTACCTGCAAAAAGGCATTTTCGAAGAATATGCAGCTTTCGGTCGTGGCCATGGCCATGATTTAGCCGACTTTGACCGTTACCACGAAACCCGCGGCCTACGCTGGCCAGTCGTTAATGGCAAAGAAACGCTGCGTCGTTTCGTTGAGGGGAGCGATCCTTATGTCAAAGCGGGTGAAGGCTTTAAATTCTATGGCAAGCCAGATGGCAAAGCGGTGATTTTCGCCCTGCCCTATGAGCCCGCCGCCGAAGAGCCGAATGAAGAATACGATTTATGGATGTCGACTGGCCGCGTGCTGGAGCATTGGCACACTGGCTCGATGACAGCCCGCGTACCAGAGCTTTACCGTGCCTACCCCGACGCGCAAATTTTCATGCATCCAGAAGATGCGAAAGCTCGCGGCGTACAACGTGGTGACGAAGTCATAGTGGCCTCACCGCGCGGTGAAGTGAAAACCCGAGTTGAAACCAAAGGCCGTAACAAACCGCCACGCGGCGTAGTATTTATGCCTTTCTTCGATGCGCGCCAGTTAGTCAACAAACTGATATTGGATGCAACCGATCCCCTGTCAAAAGAAACTGACTTTAAAAAATGCCCAGTGAAAGTCTTCAAGGCGGAGAATAACCAATGAGAAAAATACTCACCTTAACTGCGTTACTCGTCGCCATTACCGGCTGTTCAGGTCAGCAAACCGACACCAACGTAGCACCAGTTAATATTCAATCCCTCGCAGGAAACATGGCGATCACCGACATTCGCCCAGCCGATGCCATGGCGATTTATCCTAGTCGCGGCACCTCTATTGAGCGCAGTTTTAGCGAGCAACCACCGCTCATCCCACATAAGGACGATTACAAGATCACCTTAGATAAAAATGGCTGTTTAAGCTGCCATAGTTGGGACAAGGCAAAACGCATGAAAGCCACACCAGTAGCTAAATCCCACGTGATTGATGATAAAGGCACAGTTAACGGACATAACTATGCCTGTACTCAATGCCATGTCGCTCAGGCCGAAAACAAGCAACCACTCGTCGAGAATCAATTCTCCGGCAAGTAAATCTCCATCCCCTGCAAAGCCAAGCCACCCGAATTGATTAGGGTGGCTTTTTGCTATTTAAGCGTCCTATCCTAATGAGTTGGCTTAGAGCCAGTAATGAGTATTCAAGTAAATATAAGACTAAACGTCTATCGCTGGTTCAGCGTCCGTTGCTGAACAGTACTTTCACCAAGGAAGGGATTGAGCAGAAGTTAAAAAGGCAAAGTGAGAATCGAGGGAAATAAAAATAAGAGCAGAATCTAAAACACAGAAAAGTAAAAACCCAGCCTAGGCTGGGTTTACTTGTTGTTTTGCTTTATGCAAATCACCCGCTGGAGCCGTTTTAGTTACTTGCGCCGCTTTAGCGTTTTGCACATCTTTTGCCACAGGCATAGCCGCCTGCCACAAAGCACCTACCCACAGACTTGAACTTGATTTCATCGGTATTCCCCTGTTTTGTTAACAAGGTCAAAGTAATACTTAGGCTATCATTAGTAAAATGAATAAATTCCATAATATGGATTCCATTTGAGCATGAACATCCCAATCAAGACCTTACAGTGTTTTCTGACCTTAGTGGAAACTGAAAACTTTACCCGCGCCGCGCAGAAATGTTTTATCACCCAGCCGACACTAAGCAAAATAATCCAGAGACTTGAAGAAAGCCTTGGTGAAACCTTGCTGATCCGGAATAACCAAAAGGTTGAGTTAACTCAAGCTGGTCAGCTCTTTGAGCACAGTGCACGGGAAATCCTCGGCCAATGGCATAGGCTGCAGGAGGACATGAGTAACCTTAGCGGTCTTAAATCGGGGCGGTTGCGACTGGGTGTATGTCCTATGATGAGCAGTCTTATTATTGGTTTGCTCACTAGCTATCGTAAGCGTTATCCGGGAGTTGAACTACACATGTATGAGTACGGTGGATTCGGCTGCGAACAAGCATTGCTCAATAACAGTCTCGATATCGCCTTTACCGCGCTCCCCACGACCCATGAGACAGAACTCGTCAACCAACCCCTAACTAAGTACCCTTTACTCGCATGCCTGCCTGAAGGACATCCCTTAGCCGAGAAAGACCACTTAAAATGGCAGGACTTCCAGCCCTATCCTTTTATCCTCTATAACGAAGACTTCTCCCTCGCTAAACTGATTAATCGCCTCAGTCGCAAAGCAGGTGTTCAACTCAATATTGCCTTTCGCAGCGGCCAGTGGGATTTCCTCGCCGCCATGGTCGAAGCCGATATGGGCGTCGCTATTTTACCTGAGCCTATCTGCAATCGATTAAGCACCAGCAAACTGGTCTTTAAACCTATGCAGCCCGCAATGACATGGGATCTGGCGCTTATTTGGCGCCAAAGTTTACCTTTAACACCGGCGGCCAAGGCCTTGCTTGAATTGAGTAAACAAAAAACTGAACGCTGAGAAGATAAAGCAAGAACTAGGGTCTGTTGATCTTTGCTGTACAAATGTTGTTCAGCAATACATCGGCAGCCACATTAACATAAACGCCAGTGACACCATACTGGCGTAATTTCTTGCTAGCTTGTCATATCTTGTTGATATTGCTCGATAGTGCTTAATTCTTCCAAAAGCATTCTCCACTAAATGTCGATACCGATATAAGCACCAATCGACTCTTTCTTGAGGTGTATTCTTATAGCGGCGCCTTGGAATAACAGATTTCC
>NZ_JAKKRH010000080.1:0-11399 GCF_025654465.1 Shewanella sp. SM101 | reverse complement strand
AGTCGTCGCGGGAATTGTTGGGATAACGCACCAATGGAGCGTTTCTTTAGAAGTTTGAAATCTGAGTGGATACCCGCCAGTGGTTATGGGAATTTTACAGAAGCAGATAAAGAGATCACAAATTACATCACTGGATATTACAGTGAGACCAGACCCCATCAATATAATGGTGGGTTAACGCCAAATGAGTCAGAACGTTTATATTGGAATGACTCTAAAACCGTGGCCAATTTTACTTGACCACTACATAGGCTTTTTAGCTAAACGAACAGCGAAAGGGTCAGTGAGGATTGGCATTGTTGCAACAGTGACCGTTGGCGGCATGGATGCCGCCGTCGAGCCTATAGGGATACTTCTTATGAAATAAAAAGACGGCGAGTCACTGGGGAAACAATGACAATTCATGCAGCACAACTGACGATATAACTCACTAGCTTTGAGCCTTTCAGCCTTTGAGTATTTAGAGTTGAAATGGCGGAAATCTAAGATTTAACCGCCATTTCCGTATGAACCTTTTATATTCAGAACGGCTTTATTGCTCCCTACACTTTTGTGTCATCCCAAAATAACTTTAACAAAGAGCACTATTTCACCGCCGATAGCTCGATAAACGCTGCGGAATACATTTTTAGGTTCAGCATGAATTGCTTGTGGGTGATGAACTCTTTTTCGGTATGGCCTGTGTATTCCACGCCCAGCATCGCTTGGGCAAAACTTAAAGCAATGGAGAGTAATTTACTGTTCGTTGAGCCGCCAATTGCAATGGGTTTAGGGTCGACTAAGCCAAGAAAACGTGCCTGAGACGGGATAATATCCTCGCCCAGTTTGCCATCATTTTTTGCTTAAAAGCCTGAAACAAAACATTTGTTACAAACTAAACACAAAATCGATGGAACCCCTAGTCCGATACATGTTAAACAGTCACATTAAGCTTAATTTAATGGTTTTAGCCGCACGTAGACTTCAATTTTTTCTTGAAATCCAAGGCCATCATCATGCAAACATCCATAACAATATCAACCTAACAGGGAACAAATAATGAAGGGAATAACCCTCAAACCGCAAGCACTCACGCTAAGTGCCATCGCTTTAGCCTTAACTTTGGGCGCTTGTAGCACACAACAACCCGATGCCAGTGTTCAAACAAGTGCGGTGCCAAATGCCGTGTCAGCGCAAATTATCAGCCAGAATGCGACGAATCCATTCTTTAAACCCTATGATACTTTTATGGAAATTCCGGCCTTCGATAAAATCAAGCCTGAGCATTTCCTCCCCGCATTTAAAGCGGGAATCGCCCAACAACACGAACAAATTCAAGCAATTGTTGATAATAAAGCAAAACCCACCTTCGCCAATACGATTGAAGCCATGGAGTTTTCTGGCGATCTAGTGACGCGCGTTTCTAACGTCTTCTTTAACCTGACGGGCGCGGATACGAATGAAGCATTGCAAGCACTCTCCAAAGAAGTGTCACCTATGTTATCGTCCGCCGAAGACGATATTTTGCTTAATGACAAACTGTTTCAAAAAGTTAAAGCCGTCCACGACGCAAAAGACAACCTGAAGCTCAGCACAGCCCAAGCCAAATTACTGGAAGATACCTATAAATCTTTCACCCGTGGCGGCGCTAACTTAAGCGAGCCAGATAAAACCAAACTGCGCGCGCTGAACGAAGAAATCGGCAAACTCAATTTAACCTTTGGAGACAATCTATTAGCCGAAACCAATGCATTCGAATTAGTGGTTGATAATAAAGCCGATCTCGCAGGTTTACCCGCAGATGTGATTGCCACAGCCTTTGAAACCGCCAAAAAACGTGGCCATGAAGGCAAGTGGGTATTTACCACGTCTCGCCCTTCTATCACGCCTTTTTTGACCTATGCCGATAACCGCCAGTTACGTGAAAAACTCTACAAAGGTTATATCGAGCGCGGTAACAACAATAACGCCAACGATAACAAGATTATCCTTGCGAAGATTGCCGCCCTGCGTGCCGAACGTGCTCAACTGATGGGCTATAAAACCCATGCGGATTTCGTGTTAGAAGAACGCACAGCTAAAACACCAGAAAACGTCTACGGTTTACTCAATAAAGTATGGCCAGCGGCATTGGCCCAAGCCAAAACCGAAGTGGCTGATATGCAAGCCATGATTGACGCTCAAGGTGGCAATTTTAAGCTGCAAGCGTGGGACTGGGATTACTATGCTGACAAAATTCGTGTCGCTAAGTACAGCTTTAACGAGCAACAAACCCGCCCGTATTTCTCCCTCGACAGTACACTAAAAGGTGTGTTCTACACGGCTAACCGTTTGTACGGTTTGACCTTTAAAGAACGTACCGACTTACCCAAATACAATGCAGAAGTCCGTACTTGGGAAGTTTACGATAAAGACGGCAAGCTGATGGCCATCTTTATGGGTGACTATTTCACCCGCGACAGCAAACGTGGCGGCGCTTGGATGAATTCATTCCGCAAACAATACAATATGAATGGCGTTGATTCTAAACCTATTATTGTTAACGTATTGAACTACCCTCGCCCAGCGGGCAATGAGCCAGCGCTGCTGACCTTCGATGAAGCCAGCACCCTATTCCACGAATTTGGCCACGCCCTACACGGCATGTTATCGAACGTGGAATATCGCTCTCAGGGTGGCACCGCCGTACCTCGCGATTACGTTGAGTTCCCATCGCAAGTAAATGAGAACTGGATGACTCAGCCAGAAGTGTTAGCCCAATTTGCCAAGCACTACAAAACCGGCGAAGTGATCCCGCAAGAACTGGTGAAGAAAATCCAAGCGGCCAGTAAGTTCAACCAAGGTTTTTCTACCGTTGAATACATGGCGGCCACTAAACTCGATTTAGATTGGCACACACTGACCGACACTACGCCAAAGGATGCGACCAAGTTTGAGGCGGACTCGTTAGCGGCAATGGGACTGATTGAGGAAATTAGCCCACGCTATCGCAGCACTTACTTCTCGCATATTTTCGCAGGCGGTTATTCAGCAGGCTACTACAGCTACCTCTGGTCGGATATTTTAGGTGCGGATGCTTTCGAAGCCTTTAAAGAAAACGGTATTTTCGACAAGGCCACTGCGGACTCTTTCCGTAACAATATCCTGTCGAAAGGCGGCAGTGATGATCCTATGCTGATGTATAAAAAATTCCGCGGTAAAGAAGCCGGTATCGAGCCGCTACTGCGTAGCCGCGGATTACTGGCCGAATAATCGCCCCTCTAAATTGAAATTTTAAATATCATAAACAGGGAGCTAATACTCCCTGTTTTTATTTTACTGATACTAAATAGGTAAATAGCGAGAAAGGTCAAGATGACAGAGTGCAGCTTGGCAGCTAACATCTTGGGAAAAAGATGTTACGGAACTTACGCCTAAACTTCTTAAATGCGGATTAGTAATAATGGTACGTTCCCGCTTCACATGTTAACCCACTATTATTCGCCACTTAGGCGGCATTAAATTTTCAATAGAGTTATATGATGAATATTGAGATGGTAGAAAAAGTAGATCATCTTAGTCTGCTCAATATTTGGGAAGCATCGGTGAGAGCAACCCATGACTTTTTAGCAGAAGAAGATCTACAGGAATTAAAGCCGTTGATCCTCGAACAATATTTTGACGCCGTTCACTTAAAGTGCGCTAAAAATGACAATGGAGAAATACTCGGATTCTGCGGGATACATGATGGCAATATTGAAATGCTGTTCATCTCACCTGACGCGCGCGGAAAAGGTATTGGTTCCATGCTAGCGACACATGCCATTAATGAACTGGGAGCCACAAAGGTTGATGTTAATGAGCAGAATCAGCAAGCATTAGGTTTTTACCAGCATATTGGTTTTTCAGTAACGGGTCGCTCACCCGTTGATGGACAAGGTAAACCTTATCCGCTGTTGCATATGGCGTTACATTCCATTGAGGGATTGTAGATGTATCCTGATTCAATCGATGAGAATAGGGTTGGAGAGTATCCAGCGGAAACAAAATCAGGCGGCGGTTATTTCTATGATCAAGTCTTAGAATATCGTGTTTGGTGCCGCCCTTGGCAAGGTGCTCCAGATGAATTTGATGGTGAAATCTACTATTACGCATTTCATACTTATAATGAGGCTCTTGAATTTTCGAATGAAACTGACGGGTCTGAAGCGCCTTTAGTACTTATTAAACAGCTTGAATGGATTGATGAACCAGAAGCAGGAAAATTCATTCATAAAAAGGGTGAGCGCCTAACTGAATGGAGGGTTGAGTGGTTATTAGAGAGTCAACGTAAGGAGGACACTATTGCTAACTTTATAAGTGACAATCAAACATAACAATTTAATCAATAAAAAAAAGTTTAAGACTGTCTTTCGACAACATTCCAACAAACTATTTTGGAACTGTGATTAGGAGCGTTACCTGCAGATTTCCTTATCCTCTAAACCTCCTGTCTTGAAACAAAAAATGGTTAATAAATCCGCCCCAACATCAATAAAAAAAGGCTTGTTAGGTTTCCCTAACAAGCCTTTATCTTATTACAATTAATCGACTAAACCGCGGCGCTTTAACAGTGCATCGGTTGTCGGTTTTTTACCCGTAAAGTGAATGTAATCTTGCATGAGATCTTCACTGTTACCTTTAGATAAGACTTCCTTACGGAATTTGTCACCATTATCGGCTTTTAAGCCACCTTGCTCGCCCATATAGGCAAAAGCATCAGCGGCAAACACTTCGGTCCACAAATACGCGTAATACCCTGCGGAATAACCACCGGAGAAGGCATGGCTAAAGTAGCTCGACTTATAACGCGGGGGAATTGGCGTAAAATCAAGACCATGTTTAGCTAATACTTGGTGCTCAAACTTCTCTACATCGCTAATTTGAGTATCGGCGCTGATAGAGTGCCATTCCATATCTAACAAGGCCGCTGACAGGTACTCAACGGTATCAAAACCTTGGCCAAACTTATTTGCCGCTAAAATTTTATCAAGCAGCGCCTTAGGAATTGGCTCACCCGTTTTGTAGTGTTTGGCATAGTTAGCAATCACAGCAGGGTCGATATTCCAATCTTCGTTAACCTGTGATGGGAACTCAACAAAGTCACGTGCGGTTGATGTACCAGCCACGCTTGGGTATTTCACTTGCGAGAATAAACCGTGTATCGCATGGCCAAATTCATGGAACAGAGTGGTCACTTCATCGAAGGTCATTAGCGTTGGGCCATCGGCTGGCTTAGGAATATTAAGCGCGTTATAGACAACGGGCTTAGTGCCGAGCAGACCGCTTTGGGTGACGAACTCATCCATCCACGCGCCGCCGCCTTTGCCTTCACGGGCATACGGGTCTAGATAGAATAAGCCAATAGAACTGTTATCTTTATCAAAGACTTCAAAGGCTAAAACATCGGAATGCCACACGGGTAAATCAGTACGCGGTTTTAAGCTGATGCCATACAATTTATGCATAGCGAAAAACAGCCCGTCTTTCAGCACAGTATTAAACTCGAAATAAGGCTTGATACTGCTTTCATCGAGGGAGTATTTCTCTTTACGCACTTTGTCGGCGTAATAAGCCCAATCCCAAGGTTGCAGTTCAAAATCACCGCCCGCCTTTTTGATTTCAGCTTGAATATCAGCCGCTTCCACTTTGGCGCGAGCTAAAGCTTTTGGCGCTAAATCATCGAGGATTTCATACACAGCGGCTGGTGTTTTCGCCATTTGATCGGCAACCGCATAGGATGCCCAAGTATCGAACCCCAGTAAATTGGCTTTTTTAGCCCGTATTTGCGCCATTTTGACAATCAATGGACCATTGATTGCGACGGCTCTGTGCGCCGAGGTTTCCCACACTTTTTGGCGCAGTTCACGGTTGCTCAGGCTAGAAAGTACAGGTTGGCGTGTCGTGTTGACTAAAGTAATCAAATAGCCTTCTTTTCCAGCAGCTTTGGCCGCTGCGGCTAAGGTGGCGATTTCGCTGTCGGATAAACCGGCTAACTGGGCTTTATCAGTCACAACAATCACATCATCTTTAAATGATTTTAAGCTGTTTTGTGAAAAGTCCGTCGCTAAGGTTGCAAGCTCAGCGTTAAAGTCGCGCATCTTAGTTTTATCTTCGGCCGACAATTTCGCGCCAGCGCGGACAAACTGCTCATAGTAATATTCAACTAGACGCTGATCTTCCGCATTTAGGCTGCTCTTTTGCTGGTATACGGCTTCAACACGGGCAAATAAAGTCGGATCGAGATAAATATTATCTCGGTGGGCAGATAGCTTAGGTGCAAGATCCGCTTCGGTTTTCTGGAAATCATCATCAGAAATCAGACCTGCGAGATTAAAGAAGGTACGCGATACGCGCGTTAACAATTCACCCGAGGTTTCCATGGCGAGAATGGTATTGTCAAAACTAGCCGCTTGTTTGTTATTCACAATCGCAGCGATTTCTGCATCGTGAGCTTTAATGCCCTGCTCGAAGGCGGGAGCATAATCTGCAGACTGAATAAGATTAAATTGCGGCGCTTGATCTTGCAGTGGACTCTTGCTCAGCAGCACATTAGCTGCTTCAGCTTTGGCGGCGGATTGAGTCGCAACGGCATTTTTGGCTTCATTGGTGCTTACAGCAGGCTTGTCTGAACAAGCGCCAAGTAACAATGCCGCAGCTACGGCTGTGGTAATAACGGACTTACGCATATTAACTCCCTTGGATGTTGCTGCCCTTTCGATTGTATTTTTAAGGTGAAAGGTGCGCGCAAACGGATTTTGGCTTTCGGTTTACAACAGTCTGTTTTAACGAACTTGTGTAGCTTCGTACGTCAATTTCGATGAACTACCTTAACAAGTTACGCGCATTTCAGCCAAGTTTTACCCGCCCAGAGCACAGCTAATTTGTATCACTTTATGTGTATTACTCGTCTAAATAAGCCTATGCCAACGCTACGCTAAACCTAACTCGCCTCAATCAAGCCAAGAGACATGTGAGCATAGGTGATCAACATTGGCTAAAATTTGATGTAAAAGAATTATTTAAAACAATTCTACTGAAGTTTTAAGTCAAATATCCCCGACATAGACAAGGGGCTGAGCAAATAAAATGCCATTCCAATAACAAATATTAATTCTTCTTAATAAACTGTTTACTGTAATTATTTAAACATTGGCGTAACAAATAAACAGGCCAAATGGCTCACTATTTAGGCAAGCAAACCTTGAGTCACAATTTGAAACAGCTTTTATCCGATTAATGTCACATTCAGATCATCAAATGTCTTTATAATTCCCGCTCGTTAACTTAGCGGCAAATTAACCTAACAGTTAAATTACGCTGAATTAACGGGATGATGGGCATGTTCTTTTACGGAACATGCATTGGGGTCAAATAAATATAAATAGAGATAACTATGTTAAATAAGAAAATACTCGCAGTGATGATCACTGCCGCCCTTGGTGTAAGCGCCTGTAATTCTGATGATGACAAAGTCGTTCAAGCCGATTTACGGGTACTCGAAACCACAGATCTGCACACAAATATCATGGATTTCAACTACTACAGTGGCAAAAATGACCCAACTATCGGTCTAGCCCGTACTGCAAGCTTAATCCACGCTGCACGCAACGAAGCCAAAAACAGCGTACTCGTCGACAACGGCGATCTACTACAAGGCAGCCCAATGGGCGATTACATGGCTAAAGTTGGCCTGCAAATGGGTGATATTCATCCAGCCTATAAAGCCATGAACCTATTAGATTATGAAGTCGGTAATATCGGTAACCATGAATTTAACTATGGTTTAGATTTCTTAAATAAATCCATTAGTGGTGCAGATTTCCCTTATATCAACTCAAACGTTTATTGCGCCGACGATAATGGTTGCTGGAATGAGGTTAAAAAAGGTGAGCATTTATTCACCCCTTATATCATCAAACAAAAAAATATTATCGACAATGAAGGTAATAATCAAACCATTAACATTGGTTATATTGGTTTTGTGCCACCGCAAATTCTATTGTGGGATAAACAAAATCTGACGGGTAAAGTGACGGTCGAAGATATTATTGAAACCGCGAAAAAATATGTCCCCGAAATGAAAGCAAAAGGGGCCGATATCATTATCGCCATTCCTCACTCTGGTATTGGTTCAACGGAAAATCCTGGCGATCCTATGGCTGAAAACGCCACTTACGCTTTGACTTATGTTGATGGTATCAATGCGATTCTATTCGGCCACAGCCACTCTATCTTCCCTGATGCTAAGTATGCCGACTTACCCAATACCGACGTCACTAAAGGCCTACTGAACGGCGTCCCCGCAGTGATGCCAGGTCGTTGGGGTGATAACTTAGGGGTTGTTGACTTTAAACTTGAACGTAGAGATGGCAAATGGCATGTCCTTAGTGCCAAAACGCAAGCTCGCCCCATATATAATGGTGCAACTAAGGAAGAGTTAGTTAGCCAAGATCCCGCAATTAAAGATGCAGTCGCAGCCGAGCACCAAGGCACCCTCGCCTTTGTGGATGAACCTATCGGCGTTGCCGCAGCCGACATGTACAGCTTCCTTACCTTAGTGCAGGACGACCCTACGGTACAAATCGTTTCCGATGCGCAAATCGCTAACGTGAAAGCGAAATTACCTGCAGCATTAAAAGGTCTGCCAGTGCTATCAGCCTCCGCACCCTTTAAAGCGGGCGGTCGCCACGGTACAACCAGTGATGCCGATCAATTTGTGCAAGTTGATAAAGGCCCACTGACCTTTAAAAACGCCGCCGATCTGTACCTGTATCCCAATACTATGGTGGCAGTCAAAGCGACGGGCGCCGAATTGAAAGATTGGCTCGAGTGCTCAGCGAACCAGTTCAATCAAATTGACCCTGCAAAAACCACCCCACAAGGTTTAATCAACTGGGATGGTCATCCAACCTATAACTTCGACGTACTCGATGGCTTAACCTATAAAATTGATGTGACCCAACCGAGCAAGTTTGACCGCGATTGCGCCGTCGTTAATGCCAACGCAAACCGTATCGTTGATTTAAGCTATAAAGACGAAAACGGCAAAGTCATCACAGGTGAAGAATTTGCCGCGAAAGAGTTTATCGTTACCTCAAATAACTACCGCGCCTTCGGGGGTAAGTTTGCTGGTACGGGTAGCGACCATGTGGTACTTGAACTGCCCGATACTAACCGTGAAGCGCTAGCTGCTTATATCACAGCGCAATCTAAGTACAACGAAACCACGGGTAAGTACGAAGCTATGGTCAATCCAAGTGCCGATTACAACTGGGATTTCAAAACCATCACTACCGACGTCACATTAGACGTTCGCTTCCAAACCCAAGACAGTGACAAAGCCGCTGCCTTTATCGAAGCCAATAAACAACGTGAAATGAAGAAGATCGGTAAGGATGAACTGGGTTTCGCCGTTTATGGCATCAACCTAACCAAATAAGCGTTCAATCCAGAAATATCATGCTCAAAAAGGCTCCTCGTGAGCCTTTTTTATTCCCTACAGATTAAATTAACGCTAATCTGCGATCTATAAACGGCGTGTCGCCATTTAGTTCATCATGCTCCACACTAAAGGTTAAACCTGCTTTGTGTCGCCAAATATCTGCCTTATTATTTAGCGGCGTCCTCGCAACAACAGAGAAAGCTTATGAAATATCAATCAATCTTATGTGCCACGGCATTAGTGCTGGGGACAGTGCAGCCAGCAACGGCCGATGTTCATCTCAATCTGCCTAAAAATGCTGAAGTGTTAACGGTCAATGGCAAGCCAGCCGTAAAGAGTGGCGATCTCGTTTTAGCCGATGGGACCAATCAGATTGCCTTCCGTTATGCCGCGCAATACCGGCAACAAGCTGACTCAGTACATTATCTCTCCGACGTGCTCATCGTCCGTTTTGATGCGTCAGCACAAACACTCTCGCTGACACTTCCCGCTATCAACTCAGCCAGAGATGCAAAGAAATTTGATGAGTCACCTAAGCTGACACTATTAAATGCTCAAGATGAAGCCCTGGTTTTTACCAGCGATAAATTGATTAAGAATGGCATTCAACTGGGACGGGATTTCGAACACGAGATACTGCAGTACAACCTTAGCAATCATCCGGCTTCATTAAATCTCACTATGAATACCGCAACAACGCAAGCAAGCGACGCCATTGCACCCGTATTGGCAAGCCAGCCGCAAATACACCAAACATCAGCAGCCACATCCACGAGCTTGATCGCGCCAGCAGTTATGTCGTCAGCAGTCGCAGCGAACAATGATAAGGCTCAGCAAATCACTCCAGCGACGACACCTAGCCAAGCTGAAATCAGTCAAATGCTGGATTACTGGTACAAACAAGCTAACGACAATACCAAAGCCAGCTTCAAAGCCAAAATCAACAAAGAGTGACCCATAGAGCACGCAAGCGTTGAAGAGGGTATTTGTCCTCTAACCATCAACATTGCTTCAGCTATCTATTTCAAACCGCCAGCTTAGTGTCACTATGAACTGGCGGCTCTATTACAGTTCATAAAATGAGAACTTAGTAAAACTTAAGCTCATTAAGAAAGCGTTCAGTAAACCCATTACCACTTCACAGCTTAATGTTATTTCAAACAATGAAACGGTTTCAAAAACGCTAAAACATGTAAATTGCAGACGCAAAAAAACCAGCTTATCAGCTGGCTTCGTTACATCTCAATGAGATCATTAGGCGCTTAGCGATGACCTACTCTCACATGGGGGTGAAATCATAGCGCTATAAATACGGAGTATTTAGCATGATTGAACGCGAAGAAGCTTGTCTTCGTAGCCGGGGAGTCCGCTTAGCGGCGGGCGACCGCCATGGATGGTGGAAGTGTCAATATTGGAGGAACATTTATTGACCGACATCGAGATAAGTTTTCGCGGAGCGTATAAACACCAAAGCCCTAGCGGTTTAGGCTAGGGCTTTGGTGTTTATTTGGATGCTTGGCGATGACCTACTCTCACATGGGGAGACCCCACACTACCATCGGCGCGTTTGCGTTTCACTTCTGAGTTCGGGATGGGATCAGGTGGTTCCACAAGGCTATTGTCACCAAGCAAATTCTGTTTATTACCGTGTCCATCTCTGGCTCACGTTAATAATAATTCGGAAAGCTGATTTTCTGTTGAGTCTTTAACTTTATCAAGTGTCGATATTCTGTCTAAGGCTGCTTATAAAACCCATCTGGGTTGTATGGTTAAGCCTCTCGAGTCATTAGTACATGTTAGCTCAACGCCTCACAACGCTTACACACCATGCCTATCAACGTCCTAGTCTCGAACGGCTCTTTAGAGGAATTAAATTCCTAGGGATGACTCATCTTAGGGCTCGCTTCCCGCTTAGATGCTTTCAGCGGTTATCGATTCCGAACGTAGCTACCGGGCA
>NZ_JAKKRH010000079.1:0-11668 GCF_025654465.1 Shewanella sp. SM101 | reverse complement strand
CTGGCAAGGTTGAATTAGGCTGATACTCAGCCAGTAAAGCGCGCTGTTTATAGTAAGTGGTGATAGAGACATTATGGTGTTGGCAAAATTCGATATTAGTGCCACTAAACGAGCCGCGTTGTTGAAGTAGCATCTGCCACTGAGTAGTTGTTCTGTATGTTTTCATCACCTGCTCCAAATTTATCATTGAGCAGGTATTTTTAGACAATCAGAACATCGATGCTAGGTGTACTTCGCTAGACGCATACCCTCCGGGATCTATATATAGCAGAAGCACCCGATGTTCCTGTTGCGAAGAAAATGGTGGTCTGTGTGACCGCCGCAAGTACCGATCCCAATTGTTTATCAGCAGCGGTTAAGGATGTTAGCCCGAATGACCCGCGTTATTTAGATTCGTTTTATCGGCTCTATGGGGATGCTATTTGTGGGTTGATGGATAGCAGCAAGCGGGACTCAAGCATTGTTGCCATCTATGCACGTAAAGGCACTTACTCGGCTCAACAGGACATAATTATGAGAGGGATGAATGATACGTTTTCCAACATTTTGGAAAATGCCTCAAACGCGAACATGCTCAATAATAGCAACTGTAAATTTATTTCTGAATACCTTGCGTTAACCGCTACCCTGCAACTTATCGAAGATCTCCGTATTGCAGCCAGCAATATGAAGGACAGCAATACAACTCAACGAAGTGCATACTTAGCCAACATATTAGACAAAATAAAGGACATGTCTCAAGAAAAAGCAGACATCGAGTCCAAAATAACAACACTTAATGCTGCGATGGTAACTCAATTTGGTTATATATCCGCTATGAAAACGGGGCAGTAAGCATGTTAACACTCTATTCCCTTGGTGATATTGATTTAATGATAAAGATGGCTCAAGGGGCCGAACTAGCTTTTAGTAGCGGGGGGATTGCTAACAGCAAACTAATCGCAATAGGGTTTGGTATTACCTTATTGGTCTCGGTTTTTAAACAAGCCTTTGACCCACAAAAGTTTCATGTAAAAGAATTTTTTATTGCGTTATTTACCTACTTATTTTTAATGACCCCGAAAGTCGATTTCTATATTGAGTCAGTGCGTACAGGTGAAGTATCTCAATCCTTCACTTTGCCGTTCGGGATTGTTGCGCCAGCAGCTCTAGCCACCAGTATTGGTGGTGGCATATCTAAAGGGATGGCCGAGGCTTATTCCAGTATTTCGCCTAATTTTGACACCAAACCTGGAGCTAACATTGATCCATTAAAAGCGTTACTAAAAGCGCGATTTGTCGGTACATCGGAGGCTGACACAAGCTATTTAATGGTTGGGGAAAATGTATCGGCTTATCTAAAAAACTGTTATTTCGAAGATATTAAAAACAGTAAAACCACCGAAGGGCAGTCAAAGAGAGAAATTTACCCTGATTCAATTAATGAGGGTAAATTTGATTGGAACGAATTAAAAGTTACCTCTGGAAGTTGGTATACGCCTTACCACAACGTCAACAACAGAACGTATGGGAAATTGCTGTGTACTGATGTCCATAAATTGATTGGTGATGAGATCAAGGATGGTAGTGTTTGGGGTAAAGAAATGGAGCGCAGGGCAGCGGTTGAGTTTGATATGGCAAGTGCCCCGGATGTTCAAAAAACCTTGGAGTCGTTGACTAGAGATAACTCTAGTTTAATGGATTTGTACCGCGCAAATTTTGTTAATGCACTCATATCGAAAGTTGGTGCAACGATGAGTGATTTAGAACCTTGGGAGCGCATAGCGTTCCAGCAAGAATTTGATGGTATTCAACAGCGGCGCATGACCCAAGCGGCACAATCATCGTTTTTTCTTGAATCGGCACCCGCGCTGATCACTTGGTTTGAGTGTTTCATCTTCCTTGTTGCCCCTTTGATGCCACTTTTCTTAACCCTTGGCTCTAAAGGGTTGGCAATGGCCGGAAAGTTATTTTCATTCTTGTTAGCGGTGAATTTCTGGCCGATAATTCAAGTCGGAGTAAATCTGTACACAGAGCATTATTTTAGTAAGCTGATGTGTTCCCTCCCCGGAAACGATACCACTCAAATATCAAATTGTCTCATAAACCCTGAAATGCGGGACTGGTCGCTGGATTCACTCGGCGGTATGAATAGTGCCTATACAACGCTAGAAACTTTTGTATCTCAAGCCGCGATTATTCAAACAATGGTGCCGTCACTGGCAATGATGATCGTTTTTGGCGGTGTACATACTATGATGGCTGCGAGCCAAAAATCACAAATGGGCGCGAATGTTGATCCTAAAATTTCTTCACCACAAACCGTCAACAGTGACGGAAATACCGTTTCAACGGCTGGTTTTGCAATGCACCGCACAGCAGGTGGGGAGTGGATGGAAAGTCGTGTAGGTGCTGGTAATTCGAATGTTGGGACGGGCGGCAGCACTTATAACGCAACATCTGCCGGTGCATCTGCTATCGGTGCATCTAACTCTGAGGTCGCTAATATTACTAGGAGTAATACAGAAGCAAGCCAAGCGACTGCGGCGGCATCGAACCGTTTAGGTGAAGCTATCACTGACGGCAATGTGATCTCCAATGCTAAGAAAGCCGGGATATCTTATGATCAAGCTCTTGGGTGGAAAGCGGCCCAATCCGTAGGCACTGAGAACGGAGTCTCATCTAATGACACTCTTAATCAAATGAGACAGACAATTGCTGGAATGACAGAATCACAGGCCCAAAGTTTTGAAATGTCTGCCGGACTGTCTGTCGGTCCATCTGGCGGTCTACAAGGTTTATTAAAAACGCTTGGTGTAAATGCGGAAGCAGGAGTGAGCTGGAGAGATGTTCAAACACAATTGAAATCGCTGTCCAATACGGAAGGTTCAAGTAATACATCAATGTTGAGTGAGCAAGATGCTAGAAAGTTTGCAAAGGTCGCAGAAGAAAGCGACACCGAAGCAAATAAAAAAGTGTACGACGAATCTAAAGTTGATACTAACTCGAATGCTTTCCAGCAGAACGCAGCAAAAGAGGACGCAGTTGCAAAACAGAATAGTTCTAATGAACAATTAGCCGAATCAAAAGCTAGGGCAACAGAAATTCGCGAAGGCATTACTGCTAATGAAAACGCTGGAAGAAATAGCAGTATAAAAATGGGTGAGCTCATAACTTCTGCTAATAGTGGTCTATTTACTAGCCCTGAAACTTACAAACAAATAGCTAAACAAACCGCTGATGATGCCATGCGTGGTAAGTTCGGTGAGGCGTGGGATAGTGCCACTAAAGGCGCTGATACTCTCAAGTTTGATGAAACAAATCAGGCTTTAAATAAGGCTATGGCCGCCCCAAATGCTTCTGCGGAAGATAAGGCCAAATTTGGAGCTATGAAAGAATTTTTTGGAGAAAATCAGGCTCTATACAATAAAGCTAACGATGCTAATGCTATGAAAGCTATTTCTGATCAGGCGCAAACAATGATGCGTGGTGATGGTACACCTGTACAGATACAGGATATTGGTACTATTGCGGATCGCGGTACAAGCGCACTGGCTAAAGTAATGGCCGCGACACAAGACGAGCCGATGAAAGCGTCTGCGGTGACTAAATTGGCAGAGGGTGCCGCTGTAGGTTATGCAGCACAATATGGCTCATCCACCCCTAATCAAACGGGGCTTAATGTTTCACAAGGGCTTACCGAGATTGGACAGGCTCAAATTGTCGATTATGCGCCACCTAAGCTAACGTCAGGTGAACAGCAATTTAAAAATGACAACACCAATGCCTTTAATGCCGCAAACGCTAGAGTTGAGCAGGGTACTAATGCAATTCGTAGCGGGTATGATGATGCAGTAAACAATCGACCTACAAAGAGTGATTACGACAACACCCAGTTAGCAGCACCAACTAAATGGTCAGAGGAAGATAAAGCAAGGCTTAGTCAGTTAGATAATAATGGCCTTGCTTTAATGGAGAGAATCCAAAATATGTCAGCGGAAAATCGTGGTAATACACTAGGCGATACCGTTAATACGATAGCTGATGAGTTAAAAAATAAAAACTATGGAAGCCTATCAAATCAAGTCATTGATCGGGTAGCTTCTACCATGAAAAATGCCGAAAATTCCCCCGCTGAACTTGGTCGGATGTTATCTGATTATTCAGATGTCAACTCACCTGCTTACAAGAATGCTGGTCCTGATGCTAACCAGTATGCCCCTGTGATTGCAGCAATGGCAGGGATGGCTAGTAACTTATTAGGTCAATCACTATCAGGTAATAGCCTTACTAATAATGAAAGGCCATCAATTGAACAAGCTAAACAAGTATTTTCTGGTATAAGTGACATCCAAAAAGGTATCGATATTTCTGAAAATTCTTGGCAGGGAGAACGTAATAAAGCTGCTCAAGCAATTTCTATAGCAGCAGCAGGCGGTAGCAATGATGAACAGCGGTCAGCGGCTATTGTGGGGCAATATTTATCTGATAAGTTCAGTACAAATATGTTGCCAGAAGCTAAATTTAATGAGCTGTACAGTAATAGCAATCCAGAGTCGCCAGATAGAAATTCCGCGCTTGATATGAAAATACTTTCAGGTGCAGCTATGGGCTTGGTTGATAAGGCGATGGCTCAGGAATCTAATTCGCCAGCCGTCCAAAATCGCCTTGATTCAGCTAAACAATGGCTCGAACAGGTGAATGAGAAATTAGATTCTACTATGTCGGCTGGTAGTCATGGCGCACATGCAACCGCAGTTAAATATGCACAAGAGTACAGTAGTGCAACTGAGAATATAGCCTCGCTATCTAGCTTGACTCCTGCCTCTAAATCCGAAGTTCTCGATGGCTTTAATGGCTTTGGGGCTACCCCTGATTTAAGTGCCGCTCGGGGGCGTAACGAAAGCGCTAACGGAGAGGGTAGTAATGCTCGCTTAGAACAGGTCGCTAATAAACTAACGGATGGAGAGAAAGCTAACTTGTTAGATAACTTAGCCAGTTCAGGTGTGCCTACTTCTATCGTTGACAATATATCCCGAGGTATTGAGATCGCCAAAAGTCCGCCAATGGCCGAAGCGGGTAATTCAGCACCGGCTACCAATGGTCCTGCAGTGGCGCCAAGTGGTTCGGCTTCGGCGCCAATGGCCGAGTCGGGTAATTCAGCACTGGCTGCAAGTGTCCCTGCAGCGGCACCAATGGCCGAGGCAGGTAATTCAGCACTGGCTGCAAATGGTCCTGCAGCGGCGCCAAGTGGTTCGGCTTCGACGCCAATGGCCGAGGCAGGTAATTCAGCACTGGCTGCAAATGGTCCTGCAGCGGCGCCAAGTGGTTCGGCTTCGACGCCAATGGCCGAGTCGGGTAATTCAGCACCGGCGGCAAGTGTCCCTGCAGCGGCGCCAATGGCCGAGTCGGGCAATTCAGCACCGGCGACAAATGGTCTGTCACCGGCACCAATGGCCGAGKCRGGTAATTCAGCACTGGCTGCAAATGGTCCTGCAGTGGCACTAATGGCCGAGGCGGGTAACTCAGCACTGGCTGCAAGTGTCCCTGCAGCGGCGCCAATGGCCGAGTCGGGTAATTCAGCACYGGCTACCAATGGTCTGGCACCGGCGCCAATGGCCGAGTCGGGTAATTCAGCACCGGCTACCAATGGTCTGGCACCGGCGCCAATGGCCGAAGCGGGTAATTCAGCACCGGCTACCAATGGTCTGGCACCAGCACCAATGGCCGAGGCGGGTAATTCAGCACCGGCTACCAATGGTCTAGCACCAGCACCAATGGTCGAGGCGGGGAGTCATGGAGGTGTGCCACTCACGAGTCCAGATCCAGAGATACGTTATGTAGAGATTGGCAGCAGTTCTACAACCGCAAACGATGTTGGGAGTGCTAGTTCACAGTCAGAAAGCGTAGTACAGAATAATCCGTATTCGTTTGATGCAATGACTCCCGGCCATAATTTTTCAGCTATAGGCGGTTTCGGTAGTAATGTAGCTAATACAAACGTGAGCTTTGGTGGCGTTCTGGTTGATGGCGGCGTAAATGATGATGGGGCTGGTAGCCCACCGGACGGCAAGAATAATACGGGCAGTTCATCTAACCCACCCGTTAGAAGCTAGTTAGTGATTCAACTTAAATGGCACTCCTAATACGAGTGCCATTTTTCATTTGTGCAAGTCTAACTTGGTAAATTTGCCACCCGGAGAAAGTGGTTTAACCTATTCAATATGGTGCAGATAAAGGATGGAACAAATGAGTAAAGTAAGCATATTAGTAATTTTGCCTATTGTTTTGAATGCCATCGCGTTACCTGTGTTTGGCGTAAGTATGGATACTTACTCTGCGACAGAACATGGCGTTTGGGGTGTCAGTTACCTAAGAGAAACTGCGATTGAGTTCCCACAAAAAACCTTTAGTGAGTTTAAAAATCAATTAATCCAATCTGCTGTAAAAAAAGCAATTTATAACCAATTTATGCCACAAAACCAACAGGCATTATTGGTTAAATCTTCGGTTAACGATGGTTCTGTCACCGTTGATGTAATCGGCGCTAGTTCGTTCATGTTCTCTGTTAATAAGGCCGATTTCACTTATAAACCAAGCGGATCTAATCTAGCTGTTTCAGTCAACGTCACGGTTAGTATCAAAGGGATAGATGAAACCAAATCCTTAAAGCAGTTGGAGTCAGATGTTCACTTAGCCGCGCAAAACAAGCGACAATGGACACCGATTAATGGCCGTATTCAAGCTGAAAGAAGTGATCATATATTGGGGACTCCTAATAGCTTATTTGTGCTAGATGGGAATAATTTAGCTAGCGAGCCTTATGACTATAACAGCTCTTATATTGACGAGTTTGTCAGTTACTGGCAATTGAGGTTTAAGGTGATGCTGCTCTCTGCGTATGCAGAAAAAGGCTTGGTGTATGATCCTAAATGGGACGGTTATATGTTGGCTCAACTAGACACTGCTGTTGTGGGGATTGAGCGTAGCTTTAGTGATGTCCTATCTCACAATCGAGGTCAGAAAATTATCTATCCTTATGATTACTTTAAAAAACATTTGAACCAGTTTGTGTTCGTCTTTAGCGCAAGAAAACGTTGGTATGACTATTCTGAACTGGCAGATTTTAGGGTGGATAGTCAGGATGCTAATGGCGTTACTGTTAACATAAAAGATAAGTTATAAGGGAATGGACATGAATAAATTACTTTGTACTGCAAGCCTAGTTTTCTCGATGTTTACGCTACCCGTTATCGCAGGTGATAACGATTATCGTGGATATGGAATGTCTCGAATAGTTTTGAGTGGGAGTGATTACGCGGATTCACTGGCGCACAGAGCTAGTATAAATGCTGTTCAATATGCACTTTATGACGCTTTATCTAGGTCAGAGCGTAACATAAGTGATTTGTGGGCCGTTGTGATGGTTTTAAATTTATATCCTTTTGAAGTGCAAGATAGCGATTTGGTTTATGAGTTGGGTGTGATTGAAGGTCAAACTGAACATGAACCCGTATTAAGAATGGTGGCATCTAGCGTATTAACTTTGAGGGGGGGGGATATTGATAAAGCGTGGATTAAAGTAAATGAGTTAAAGAATAATCAAGAGTTCAAAAACGCATTTAACAGATATTCAGTTGCAATGAACACTAAAGGCTCGGGAGGTGTTGGTGAGTTGGTGGAGTCGTTAAAGGTCGTTGAGGCTATCGGGAATATAACTTACACGTTATACCCCCAATAGCTTTTACTTACTTTTACTTACGTAAAAAGTTGGACCAACCTTCCCATTTGTCCTTGTAAACGCGTTCTGGTGCAGAAGGTATTTGAGCTGCATCGCTATCACCATTAGCTTTAAGGTCGCGGTGTTTAGCTCTGAACTCAAGCATATTCGCGCAGCCCCAGGATTTAACAGTCCGCCTTGCCTTGGCAAAGGTCATGTATTTATTGTGCTTGACGAGAAAGTCTTTAAATTTAAGGTTGTACATCAAAGTAGGTGAGCTTGGCACAAAATCTGGTAATTGCTTACTATTTGCCAGCTCAAAAAACTGTGTTGATGTGGTGATATTGTTCTCTAAAAACCAGAGTTTAACTTTATCTAGACCACCTTTTTGTTTGTAGTCATAAGGTTCTGGAGTGCCTAAAAAGTGGTTCCAAGACTGCCACATTTTTTTTCGCGAGTAAAATGAGCGTGGATCAGTTGGGATGTTTCGAGGCTTTTCATTGTTTTCTAGGTAAGTGACCCATTCAGCCATCGTTTTTATTCCAGCATTTTGAGCAAAGTTGGATGCCGTTTCGTAACTAGCCCAAACGCCGCCTCTACTTTTAATGTCCAATGCTGAGCTTTGCTTAACAACTTTAGCAAATGGATCAAGCGCCCCCCATCCCTGCCATTGCTTCCTATTACCGTAAAATAGCGGTGGTGATGCTGGAATGAATTCTGGTCGGTTTGGCTGCTTAATGTATTTTAGCCAAGAGGCTCTATTTGTAATCCCTAGTGCTCTCATGTACTCCACCCAATCGGTGTAGCATAGAAATTGCTCCCCCTTTCGTGTGCGGATCATGCGTTCGCTAGATAAAACTGATGGCGACTTAACATTATTCGTATCAGTATCAGAAAGAGTGCTGTCAGATGCTGGGAACTTTAAGACATTACTTTTCATAATTTTAAGACCTATTTTTAATACGGCTTTGCACTAGGCTTGGCGCGTTAATTATTCAAAAAAAATTATATTTGAATGTTTTGTCATATTAATTATAGGGCTGCGCAAATAAAACACAATTTTTATATTTCACTCACTAATTATTTTTTGTTTATCTTTGACATGTAAATGTTGAGCTCAGGAATTAGTAAGTCTTTTTCAGGGGTTGCGTCTAATCTCTTAGCTCGTTGTTTTGGTTCACTAATGCTCTGTAAGTGCTTAACATTTATCTTGCTATCCGAGAATATAAGCAGAGGGGTTTGGCCGCTGATTTGCAATTTTTCCTTGCTGTCCTCTATGCTCCAAATGTTGTATACAGTTGTCGGTATGACATTTCTTTTTACTTTAAACTGACAAATTTCCTTTTTATCCTCAAAGATTTTTTTATACTTCGCGGCGCACTCAGCCGTAATGATGTTGGCTTGCTTCGCTGACGTCACCCGTGTCTGGAAGTTTTTTTCGCTTAACACTCTCATTCCGCTACGCATGTTCCATGATGCTGAAATTGTTGAGTCTTTTTCGCACACAATTGAATGTACTTTTCGCGTCAGCATAACCAGCGAGCACAGTGGATTGTGATTATCTAAAATTGTACGTAACTGACTTTTGTCTACATTCGCTGTTAATGATTGTATTTGCTCTTTTGTTAAGTTTACGTCTGAAATAAGTTTGATGCACTTGGGGTAGTCACTCATTTTCAATACTAAAATCCCCGGAAAAATTGCTGTCCTACCTGTTGATTTTTCACGAGTTGTTGTTTCCATTAACGCAGCACTAATCCAGCCGCGAGCTTTCTTATTTTTGAAAACAATAGGAGTCACTTCATGGTTATCCCCTGCGGTTTTTATGTGGTAGTAATAAGCCTGCAAACTTTGGACATTTAAGATGTACTCGGCTAACGAAAATAATTGATTTGATAACTGGATGTACAGTCTCTCAAATGAGCTTATATTACTTTTTGAATCCCACATTATTGCCCCGTGCATTCCGCAGTGGTTGAAATTGTGTTACGATGCACTTAATTATTTTAATTAAAAATGTGTGTATTTAGTCAGGAGATTTATGCAAATCCGACTTGTTATTATAATCGTGCCGTTTCTGCTTTCATCATGTACTTTGTTTGATACTGACGATGCTCCTATAAATGTTGTTAACACTGGTGCGTCTGCTGCTGTTGCGGCTTGCAATACAGATAGCGTTTGCACTTCAAATCTTATCAATATCAATGATGTATTATCTCACCCCCCTCGCGCAATGAAAACAGCGGATTTGGCTTACAAATTAGAATTCTCGCGTGATGCGGCCGTTAATGACGGACGCATAGAGTTTTTAAACTATTACCGTGATGTTTATCGGAAAGTTGTCTTGCAAGCGTATGGGGAGTCTTTACCGGCAGCCCCCTTATTGGCCGTTCGTGAGCCGAATAATTTTGACAAGCAAGCACAGATAATAATCAACCAACCCGCTGACCGTACATTATATTTCAATTTCGATTCAGATTTATTTGAATTTAACCCCGATGCATTAGCGTTGATTGCGATACATGGTAAGTATCTAAGACACACAAACGCAAGAGTGATGATTGCTGGTTTTACTGACTCCGTAGGCTCTGCTAGTTACAACATTGAGTTGGGTAGATTGCGAGCAGAGAGGGTTAAGCAGGAGTTGATAAATTATGGAGTGAGCGATCATCAAATCAGTGTAGTGAGCTATGGAAGTAATTACACACCGGCGTTAGATAGTGTTGCGGAGCTTGCCTTGTGGCGTAAGACAGTGTTTTATTATTGATTGTAATTAGCCATTGTTTAATAAAGGCTAAGTGGTGACTTTGCGTAAATTTGCATGGTTGATAAGTCGTGCTCTAATACCTTAACAAATTTAGTTAGGGGTAGGTCATGCAGGCAAGTCAATATAACCAACAGTCTGAACGTTCTCAGTTAAGCCCTTCTCATTATGCTCGATCAAGTCAGGCTAATCATGGGGTTCAACCACCCGCTCGAAATAATGTTGATTATTCCCTTAGCCCCCTTAGTCAATATCAAGGTGCTGACTACGATCACTATGCGAGCAATGTTGCTCCAACTCATCACCCTCAAGCGCCTGTTTCGTCCGAACCTGTACAGCACTTAGAACATCAAGGACAAGAGCTAAAATCAGTTGAGTTTGAGCGCGGCGTTAAAATCCACGGCACTAAAGCGGCGTTGACTATCATTGGCTCAACCACTAAAAGAGGGGTGCACACCCTCAACATAGAAGGTGCTAACGCATTGGGGGGAGGGAGTAAGCAGTTTGCGTGGAAGGATAAGACAATCCTTCAAATTACAGCAGCAGAATACAGGCATTTTTTAGCCGTCTTATTCGGCTTTATGTCCAGTTTAGAGTTTAAATCACATGGAGTTCAGAAAAATAAGAGCTTAGTAATTAAGCGCCAATTAAACGGCTTCTTTTTCTCATTAAATGAAGGTGGTAAGCAGTCTAAAGCAGTTCCGGTTAGTTTTGATGATGCCTATCTGTTGGGAATGTATGCGCTCGATGTTTATGCTCGCAATTATCCTAATGTTGACTCAATGGCATTGCTCAGATGCGTTCAGATTTATGCTGGAATGTCGTTGAGCCCACCCCAAGCCTAATCATTCAGCTATACACTGAATAGGATAAGCTCAGTGTATAGCTTCAAAACGTATTCAGTAAAGTTCACAAGTTTGGAATGGGTAGCGGGTGAGTGCTAATAGCTCCTGCTGTATATACCCAATCAACCTGAAGATGCGTGGGTAAAGAGCTGAAAATTATCATTGATCCGCGACGCTAAACTTTCACCAATATCGGGTAATGTTTCTTTGAAAAATTTATCCAGTGCGGACCTGAAATCTCGCTTATTTTTGAAGTACACGCTGTTCCTCGCGTGCTCATTCATGACCTTCCACAGTCTTTCTATCGGATTGAGGTTCGGGCTGTAAGGCGGTAAATAATGCAACTCAATATTGTGCGAA
>NZ_JAKKRH010000078.1:0-11862 GCF_025654465.1 Shewanella sp. SM101 | reverse complement strand
CCAAATCATCGCGTCCATCGGCAATTTACGCCGTCTTAACGTCGCAACGCCCTGAGAGTCTAGGCAAGATTGAATTAACTCAGGTTCTAACACATCTGCTAAGCAGGTGAATTCGGTTAGGCGGGTAATATGAGTACGGGCGAGTGCTTCTGAGAGTTGCATAAAAAAATCCGATGACATGAGGTCATCGGATTTTGATCTTTTCAGCGAGATCGTCAAGCGATCTGTCTTAACTGATCGGCATTACGCTTTAGCGGGTTTTTATCTCAGCGATAACGCTTACATATTGATCTTAGGATCTAACGCGCCAGACTGATACGCTTTATACATTGCTTGTAAAGACAATGGCTTAATCTTAGATGCTTGACCTGCACAGCCGAAAGCTTCATAGCGAACCGTACAGATATCGGCCATGGCTTCCATTGATGCTTTCAGGAATTTACGTGGATCAAATTCACTTGGGTGTTCAGCTAGGAATTTACGAACAGCACCCGTTGATGCTAAACGTAAGTCGGTATCAATGTTGACTTTACGTACACCATGTTTGATACCTTCTACGATTTCTTCTAATGGCACACCGTAGGTTTCTGGGATCTGACCACCATATTGGTTGATGATCTTTAGCCACTCTTGTGGCACAGAAGATGAACCGTGCATCACTAAGTGAGTATTAGGAATACGCGCATGAATTTCTTTGATGCGGTCGATACGCAGTACATCGCCCGTCGGTTTACGACTGAACTTATATGCACCATGGCTAGTACCGATAGCAATCGCGAGTGCATCAACATGGGTATCGGCAACGAAACGCGCCGCTTCTTCAGGGCTAGTCAGCATTTGATCGTGACTTAAAATACCTGATGCACCAACACCATCTTCTTCGCCAGCTTGGCCAGTTTCTAAGCTGCCTAAACAGCCGATTTCACCTTCAACTGACACACCACACGCATGGGCAAATGCCACTGTACGACGGGTAACATCAACGTTGTACTCGTACGATGCAGGCGTTTTGCCGTCAGCCATCAAAGAGCCGTCCATCATGACAGATGACATGCCTAATTGGATAGAACGCTGACAAATATCAGGATCGGTACCGTGGTCTTGGTGAATACACACAGGAATATCTGGGTACTGCTCAAGAGCTGCTGCCATCAAATATTTTAAGAACTGTGGGCGAGCGTATTTACGCGCGCCAGCAGAAGCTTGCACTATCACAGGGCTGTCTGTTGCTTCAGCGGCCTGCATGATGGCACGCATCTGCTCTAAGTTGTTAACGTTAAACGCAGGCACACCGTATCCATGTTCTGCTGCGTGATCAAGTAGTTGTCGTAGGGAAATTAACGCCATTTTTTAACTCCAATAATAGGGTGATATCTATCACCGAGGTCGCTATCGTTTGGATGGATTTTTATACCCGCATTCAACTCTGTACCTTAAATAAACAACTTAAATTAAGTACCTTAGATGAATACGGGCGGTTTTTTTATAATTTTTTACTTTTTATCAAAGCTTTGATGTTATCAGAGCTTATCGCGACGTCTTATGCGCCGCGTTTTTTAAAACTTAATGATTAAGCGCCGCGCTTTTCTAACATAGCCACAGCCGGTAATTCTTTACCTTCGAGGAACTCGAGGAAAGCACCGCCGCCAGTCGAAATGTAAGACACTTTATCGGCAATACCGTACTTATCAACCGCAGCCAAAGTGTCACCACCGCCTGCGATAGAGAACGCTTTTGAATCAGCAATCGCTTGGGCGATACGCTTAGTACCTTCACCGAATTGGTCGAATTCGAACACGCCCACAGGGCCGTTCCACACGATAGTGCCAGCAGATTCGATGATTTTAGCCAGTGCTTCAGCGCTATCTGGACCAATATCGAAAATCATTTCGCCATCAGCGACTTCGCTAACCGATTTTAACGTCGCTGTCGCAGTTGGGCTAAACTCGCCCGCAACGACCACATCAGTCGGCACAGGAATATCGGCGCCACGGGTCTTAGCATTGGCCACTAAACGTTTAGCTTCGTCGATCAAATCCGCTTCATACAGTGATTTACCAACATTGTAGCCCGCCGCCGCAATGAAAGTATTGGCAATACCGCCGCCAACAACTAACTGATCGACTATGCCTGAAAGACTTTCTAGCACGGTCAGCTTAGTCGACACTTTAGATCCACCGACAATCGCCACCATTGGACGCGCAGGGTTATCTAATGCCTTGCCTAAGGCATCTAATTCTTGCGCCAGTAATGGACCGGCACAGGCGATTGGGGCAAACATGCCCACGCCATGGGTCGATGCTTGGGCGCGATGTGCAGTACCGAAGGCGTCCATCACATAGACATCACACAGCGCCGCCATTTTTTTCGATAAGGCTTCGTTGTTCTTACCTTCACCCACGTTGAAACGCACGTTTTCGAACACAACCACTTCACCCACGGCAACGTCAACGCCATCTAAATAGTCGGTCGCTAAACGCACAGGACAAGACAGGGCTTTTGCCAAATAATCGACCACAGGTTGCATAGAATATTCAGCATTGTATTCGCCTTCGGTCGGACGACCTAAATGCGACATCACCATCACAGCCGCACCTTTTTCAAGGGCCAACTCGATAGTCGGTAGAGAGGCGCGCAGACGTGCATCACTGGTGACGACGCCATTGCTGACAGGGACATTGAGATCTTCGCGGATAAGCACGCGCTTACCTTGTAGATCCAGATCTGACATATTGATAATTGCCATGGTAACGCTTCCTTTTATAATCAAAAAACAAACTGTTTCACACATAGCCGGTATGAATTGACTGCCGCTCGGCGCTCGACATCCCGTCGAATTGACATAAATTCAGTGACCCACAAGTGAATAATCTACTTTTATCAGCCTCGCTTGGCCGCAATCATCGCCAAACTCGTATCTAACATACGATTGGCAAAACCCCACTCGTTATCGCACCACAGGAGTAACTTCACCAACTGACCGGCGCTCACGCGGGTCTGGGTACCATCGACAATACTGGAGCGCGGATCATGGTTGAAATCACATGAGACTAAGGGCTCATCAGTATAGCCTAAGATGCCATTAAATCGCCCATTGGCGGCTGATTCCAGCACCTGATTGACTGTGGCAATATCGACGGTTTTTTCTAAGGTCACGGACAAATCGATGGCGGTCACGTTGATGGTGGGCACGCGCACCGAAATCGCTTCAAACTTATTTTTCATGTGTGGCAAGATCCGCTCAATACCGCGGGCAAGCTTAGTGTCGACAGGAATAATCGATTGGCCAGCAGCGCGGGTACGACGCAAATCATCATGATAAGCATCAATCACTTGCTGATCATTCATCGCCGAATGGATAGTGGTAATGGCACCGCTTTTAACTCCGAAGTGGCGATCGAGCACATCGATCACAGGCACGATACAGTTTGTGGTGCAAGAAGCGTTGGACACCACAGTATGTTCGGCGCGGAGTAAATCGTGGTTTACACCATAGACAATCGTGCCATCGACATCGGCTGAGGATGGATGACTTATCAGCACTTGTTTAGCGCCGGCGTGAATATGGGCTTCGCAGCTTTGACGATCGACTAATACGCCTGTGGCTTCATAGACAATATCTATGTCCATCTCGTGCCAAGGGAGTTTTGCCGGATCGGGCTCGTGGAGAATTTTTATCGCATCGTCGCCAATCAGCATGTGATCATCGACGAGTTTCACTTTGTGCGCAAACCGACCGTGAGTGGTGTCGTACTGGGTCAGATGAATAATGGCTTCAGGTTTAGCTAATTCATTAATCGCGACAATCTGCATTTGCTGCCGTTTTCCAGACTCGTACAAAGCACGAAGAATAGAGCGGCCGATACGGCCATAACCATTGATAGCGACTCGGATCATTGAGGTCTCAATTTCCTCTTAATACAAAAACGGCCTGCAAACGATTGCAGGCCGCATTATACAGATTAACACTTAAAAAGTTTAACCTTTTGTATTGAATCTAATCCCTTGAGCGATTAGCCCAATGATTTTGCAGCATTCAGCACATTTTCAACGGTGAAACCGAAGTGATTCAATAGCACGTTACCCGGCGCAGACTCACCAAATGTGGTCATGCCCACAACTGTGCCTTCAAACCCGACGTACTTGTACCAGAAATCGGTATGCGCCGCTTCAATAGCCACACGTTTAGTCACTGCACGTGGTAATACAGATTCTTTATACGCGGCATCTTGCTTATCGAACTCAGTCGTCGATGGCATAGAAACTACGCGAACGTGTTTACCTTGCTCAGTCAGTGCAGCGGCTGCATCCATTGCCAATTGTACTTCGCTACCAGTTGCGATCAGGATCAGTTCTGGTGTACCCGCACAGTCTTGCAGTACATAAGCACCTTTAGCCACATTAGCTAATTGCTCAGCGGTACGCGCTTGCGCTTTCAGGTTTTGACGGCTGAAGATCAGTGACGTAGGTGCATTACGGCGCTCAATCGCCACTTTCCAAGAAACAGCCGTTTCTGCCGCATCACATGGACGCCATACGGCCATATTTGGCGTCATACGCAGGTTAGCTAATTGCTCAACTGGCTGATGCGTTGGGCCATCTTCACCTTGACCGATAGAGTCATGGGTATAAACGAAGATGTTTTGAATGCCCATCAGCGCCGACATACGAACTGCGTTACGAGCATATTCCATGAACATCATGAAAGTTGCGCCGTAATTGATGAAACCACCATGCAGCGAAGCACCGTTCATAATGCCGCTCATGCCGAATTCACGCACGCCGTAGTAAATGTAGTTACCAGCTGGATCGTCTTGAATACCTTTAGAACCTGACCACAGTGTCAAGTTAGAACCCGCTAAGTCAGCAGAGCCGCCTAACAGTTCAGGCAACATAGCGCCAAATGCACCGATAGCATTTTGTGAGGCTTTACGGCTCGCAATGCCTTCGGCTTTGTCCTGTGATGCTTGTACGAATGCCTGCGCTTTTTCTTCGAAATCAGCCGGTAATTCACCTTTCAGAACGCGACGCTCATATTCAGCAGCCAGTTCTGGGTGAGCAGCGCGATATGCTGCAAACTTCTCGTTCCACGCTGCTTCACGGGCCGCACCGGCTTCTTTGGCATCCCAACCGGCATAAACGTCAGCAGGGATTTCAAATGGTGCATGTGGCCAGCCAAGGAATTCACGGGCGGCTGCGATTTCTGCATCGCCTAGTGGCGCGCCGTGACAATCGTGGCTGCCAGATTTGTTGGGTGAACCAAAACCGATAATGGTTTTGCAGCAAATCATGGTTGGTTTATCGGTAACGGCTTTAGCCGCTTCGATAGCAGCACGGATTGCCGCGCTATCGTGACCGTCAACACCGGCAATCACATGCCAGCCGTAAGCTTCAAAACGTTTTGGCGTATCATCGGTGAACCAGCCTTCAACATGGCCATCGATAGAAATACCGTTGTCATCCCAAAATGCGACCAGTTTACCTAAACCTAAAGTACCGGCTAATGAACAGGCTTCGTGGGAAATGCCTTCCATCAAACAGCCATCGCCGAGGAAGCAGTAAGTGTAGTGATCAACGATATCGTGACCATCACGGTTAAACTGTGCCGCTAAGGTTTTCTCAGCAATCGCCATACCGACAGCGTTGCTGATGCCCGCACCGAGTGGACCCGTTGTGGTTTCAACACCTGGGGTGTAACCGTATTCTGGGTGACCCGGGGTTTTAGAATGCAATTGACGGAACTGTTTTAGCTCTTCAATTGGTAATTCATAACCAGTCAGGTGAAGTAAAGAGTAAATCAGCATTGAACCGTGACCGTTAGAGAGGATAAAACGATCTCTATCTACCCATTTCGGATTGTTCGGGTTGTGCTTAAGGAAATCATTCCACAGCACTTCAGCAATATCTGCCATACCCATTGGGGCGCCGGGATGGCCTGAATTTGCTTTTTGAACTGCATCCATACTTAACGCACGGATTGCGTTTGCGAGTACTTTACGGGAAGACATGCTCTCTCCTGCTTGTTTGTGGGGTCTAGCGGGCAATTTGGATGCATATTTTCCCCTACATGCCAGTGTGACGCAAACTAAAATTACCATTCACTCAGCAAAAGATGGGCGAATATGTACCCAAACAACCTGAAGATGCAGGATTCAGGTCGCTTGGGTATACAAGTCGCAGAAACAAGCCAGTCACTTTGCTGGCGTTTACTTGAGAGGGCATAGCAAGGATCACTTGTAATGGAGAAATAAATTTCTCAAAAACATAGTAAACTTAATGCTATGAAATATAAGTAAAATAACCTATTTATGACAGAGCGTAGTCGTTTTCAGGTCACAATCTGAGAGGATTTTTTATTATCGGGGGTGATCGGCAATCGGATTTAAACTAAAATAGCCGTCTAGATGTAGATGCTTCTACACGTTTGAATGCTAACGACGAGATTTTCCTACTATGGCAAAGCACTTGTTTACTTCTGAGTCGGTATCAGAAGGTCATCCCGATAAGATTGCAGATCAGATTTCTGATGCTGTGCTAGATGCAATTCTGGCTCAAGATCCAAAAGCACGCGTAGCGTGTGAAACTTATGTCAAAACCGGCATGGTATTAGTGGGTGGTGAAGTCACTACCTCTGCCTGGGTTGA
This sequence comes from Shewanella sp. SM101, assembly GCF_025654465.1. NCBI lineage: Bacteria > Pseudomonadati > Pseudomonadota > Gammaproteobacteria > Alteromonadales > Shewanellaceae > Shewanella > Shewanella sp. SM101. The sequence goes on along the minus strand of NZ_JAKKRH010000078.1, from coordinate 5,218 downwards.
TATTGAAGAAATCACCCGTAAAACGGTGCGTGAAATTGGTTATACCCATTCAGATATGGGGTTTGATGCAGACTCGTGCGCAGTATTAAACGCCATTGGTAAGCAATCACCCGACATCAATCAAGGTGTAGATCGCGCAGACCCTGCAGAGCAAGGTGCTGGCGATCAAGGGTTAATGTTTGGCTATGCCAACAACGAAACCGACATTCTGATGCCTGCACCTATCACCTATGCCCACGCATTAGTGAAACGTCAGTCTGAAGTGCGTAAAAATGGCACGCTACCTTGGTTACGCCCAGATGCGAAAAGCCAAGTCACTTTTGCCTATGATGATGGCAAAATTATCGGTATCGATGCAGTTGTGTTATCGACTCAGCACAGAGATGACGTTTCACAAGCCGACTTAATTGAAGGCGTGATGGAAACCATTATCAAGCCAGTATTACCGGCTCAATGGTTAAACAAAGATACTAAGTTCTTTATCAACCCAACTGGCCGTTTTGTTATCGGTGGTCCAGTAGGCGATTGCGGCTTAACGGGTCGTAAGATCATCGTTGACACCTACGGCGGCATGGCCCGTCATGGTGGTGGCGCATTCTCTGGTAAAGATCCATCAAAAGTGGATCGTAGCGCGGCATATGCTGCCCGTTATGTGGCAAAAAACATAGTTGCAGCAGGTCTTGCTGATCGCTGTGAAATCCAAGTGTCTTACGCAATTGGTGTGGCAGAGCCGACCTCTATCAGCATCGAGACCTTCGGTACCGGTAAAGTATCTGAAGAAGTGCTGATCAAGTTAGTACGTCAACACTTTGAACTGCGCCCATACGGTTTAACGGCCATGCTAGATTTAGCACGTCCAATTTATCAAGCGACCGCCGCTTATGGCCACTTTGGTCGCAGCGAATTCCCATGGGAAGCGACTGATAAAGCCGAAATATTACGTGCTGACGCGGGTCTATAGTCTTAATTCATTTCAATTTTTACACTTAAGACCCATAAAAAACCGCTACCCAGCGGTTTTTTTATGTCTGACATTTAGTTAGATTAATAGTGCTAAGACAAATATGGCAAGATAAAAAGCAGCATATACACAGACCATTAGAGTGCACTGATCCCATGACCGATAACGCCATCTTATTACAGCAACTTCAATCTTGTGCATGGGCAGCCAACGTAGGTCTGCCAGAGGAAACAGCAAAGACATACGGTACATTAGAGGAGATCGCCGCTTTTCTTGAATCCGATCCTGAAGCCTTTTTTGAAACACCTTACGAAATCCACTATGAAAGCCTGTGTGTAACTGATCATGACTTGGCAAATTCGTTAAAAACAAAGGCAGTAGTAAATGATGTGCATGCTTGGATTTCTGACAGCGAAGTCGATGAAATTTCTAAGTCAGCTTACCTCTCCACTTGGAAAATTATTCCCGTTGCAGAAATATGCGCGCTGACATCCGATGACGCTAATACGCTCGCAACACTGCTACTAGCTGACGTTAAACTTTCAGCCTTTACGAGTGAACGCCTATTTTGGTATCTCTGTGGAAGAATACCCTTTGGTTATATTGGTACTTACCCAAACGGGCAATGGCTGATACTTTAGACTTATACGCTAGCACCTTTAATGTTTCTGACTTCATCTAGGATCTATTGAGCTTTCGAGAATGATTTTTAGAGAGCATGCCAAGATTGATACTAACCAATGCACGCAGGGAAACGCTATTTCATTTAATGAACAGCACAGGCCATGTTTATGATAAACCTGAACATAGACAAACATTCGAAGGCATTCTTTACCGCCTTCTAGCAGGCCCCCCTTAGCAAGATTGACCCAAAGAGTTGGGCCATTGGAGTACGGTTTTTAGAGGGTTTCATTTATGGTCTAAAAAGACATTCAGGCCTATTTACTCAAAGCTTTAGTGAAAATGGCCGACACGGAATGGGTCTTTATTGATGGCTCGATAGTGCGGACTCTCCAGCACAGTGCAGGTGCACTGAGTAATGAGTAATGAGTAATGAGTAATGAGTAATGAGTAATGAGTAATGAGTAATGAGTAATGAGTAATGAGTAATGAGTAATGAGTAATGAGTAATGAGTAATGAGTAATGAGTAATGAGTAATGAGTAATGAGTAATGAGTAATGAGAGTTACCCTATTGTTTAATTGATAGTGGATACCTTTATCAAACGGGTAACTCTCAGTTTTATCTATCGCCCATGAATATCAAATAATGGCTAATGCACAGGGTATTCGTTTAGAAACGTACATTCATACCAACCCAGAAGTTACGGGCCTTATCTTTGTTATTAAAATCATCAACGTAAGATGCTGTGTATCCGTTTTGGCCATTATCGTCAGAGACACAAGTCGTGCTAGTGTCACTACATTCGGTGAAGACAATATCGTATGAAGTAAAATCTTTATCAAACAAGTTATTTACTCGCATGTTGAAGGTGACAAACTCACTCGCCTGATAAGAACCACCAAGATGGAACACGTTATAACCCTTATAGTAAAGTGCAGCATCATTAATGATATCCCAAGAGCGATAACGTTTAGCACGGTATTCTGAGGTCAAGAATACGTTAAATGAGTCGGTCAACTCCCATTTTAATGTCGCGTTTGCCATATGCTTGGCACTGTTGCCGAGTGGACGGCCTTGCTCTGCACCGCTTTTCTGCTCGCTATCTGTGTAGGTATAATTAGCATTTAACGTTAAGGCATCTAGAATTTCCCAACGTCCCGCGAGCTCAGCTCCTTGAATAGTAACTTTATCTATGTTGACTGTTTTGCTACTGACTGCATAACCTAAATCAGCATATTCACCCGCATCGGAACATTCTATGCTCGTACCTTTACCACAGGGTTGTGAAGCAATCTTATCGTCAAAGTCATTTTTAAAGATAGTGACGTTAAAATTATGGCCATCTGGATGAGACCAATACAGGGCGACTTCGCTGGACACACTGGTTTCAGCTTCGAGATCTGGGTTACCAAATTGCGGTGAGGTTCCTTGGCCACCAAAGCCAACGACACCATCATACAATTGTGTGGTTTTAGGTGTTTTAAAACCTGTGCTCACCCCACCCTTTACAGTCCACTCATTATTAATGGTGTAAACGCCGTATAGACGTGGGCTGAGTTGATTGCCAAATATTTCATGATCATCATGACGTAAACCCGCAGTAACAGATAAATCAGAAGTCATGCTCCATGTATCTTCAGCAAAAACAGACCACATATTATGTTCTTGTACTGCGCCCGGCGTACCTTCTTCCATACCAAATACACCGTCTTTCAACTCACCACGAATCACCTGCGCACCCGTCACTGCGACATGATTTCCTGCAGCTTCAAATGGAATATCGAGTTTCATATCAAGCGTATATTGATTACTTGCCATTTCGCGTTTAGGTCTAGGCAGGAAAGTGGATTCAGCAATCGCTTTACGTTCGGCTTCAGTCATGCCGGTGTAATCCCCTTTACCATCAATCATCTGCAGTAGTAATACTCGCTCAGCAGTGGTAAATGGCAGTGTGCGGCCATTATTTTGTGTGTCTACATAGGATAGTGACACAAAGCTTGTACCAAAATCCCAAGCACCTTCATGGGTTAATGCCCAAGCATCACGGGTAAATTTTTGAGTCTCGCTGTAACCCGCTCGCGGATTTGAGCGTCTTGCCCATTCACCACCGCTGGCTAGACAAGCAGCCTCACGGGAACCTACGCCGCCTTTACAGAAGTTACTGGCAATCCAGAGACTATCGATATTATCAACAGTACCAAGCGGATACTCGCGTTCACCGTTATCATTGATCAGTGGTGTATTATCATAATCTTGAGATGAGGAATCTAAATCAAACCAAATTTTGTGATGTTCATTTAACGTCCAACTTAAACTACCACCTAACATATGATTTTCGTTATCGACGGTTTTACCGCCACCACCAAAACCGAGTGAACGAGTGCGTACTTCTCCATTAGGATAATCTACTGGTGCGTACTCTGGTGTAGACCCCATTCGATCATAGATACTGCCATGAATAGATAACCCAAGAACGCCTTTAATGAGGGGACCCATCACGCTGAAATCGGTAGTGATATCTTCACCATAGGCATCATTGGTTTGATGAGTTCGGCTGTGAGTGATAGAGCCAGACCATTCGTCGCCCACTTTTTTAGTGATGATGTTCACCACACCACCTAGAGCATCTGCACCGTATAACGTTGATGCTGGCCCACGAATAACTTCAATTCGATCAATAGCATCAAGTGGTGGTACATGACCAAATTGATTGCCACCAAAACTGTTTGGATAAATATCACCATGGTTATTCTGACGCTTACCATCGACAAGGATTAAGGTATAGTCAGATCCCATACCGCGTAGACTGATGGTACCTTGCCCTGTTTTATCACGGGTTTCACCAATATCAACCCCTTCCAAGTCACGCACTGCATCTAGGAGAGTGGTATAAGGTTTTATCATCAAATCTTCTTGGGTGATAACAGAAATACTGGCAGGTGCATCAACCAATTTCTGTTCATATCCAGAGGCAGTAACAACCATAACTTCCATTTTTCTGTCGGGAGCCTCTTCGGCTTGGACAAAATTACCCGTAAATACAGCGGTAATGGCAACTGCCAAGCAAGTTTGACGAAATAACATAAACCTCTCCTGTTTAGTAAACTTAGTTTACAAATGCAACTTATAAATAATTTCGCGAATGATAATGATTAACATTAGTAAGATCAATCAAAAGTTGAATACAACAGAAATAACATTTACGTTTATAAAGTAATCACATTCCAGAAAGAGTTTTTGACATGAACTTTGAAGTTATGAGTGAAGAAAATATCGCGATTGTGGATGCGCTGGTAGACTGCGTTCGGCAATATAATGCTGGGCTCTTAGGACCCGAGAAATCAGTACCTTTGACTGTCATTGCACGTGATGAAGCTGGCAAGTTGTAGTGGCACACTAATTTTGGCCACCTAAATAGAGGTGATATTATTACCTCGTAGATGACTTTAGGTGAACACATGAGATCGACAACCAGAAAAACATTTAGTGCTGAATTCAAACTTGAAGCAGCCCAATTAGTCCTCGATAAAAACCATAGCATCATCGAAGCTGCAAAGGCGATGAACGTTGGTAAGTCCACTATGGATAAATGGGTGAGACAGTTAAAACTAGAACGCCAGGGTGGCACACCAA
>NZ_JAKKRH010000077.1:0-11911 GCF_025654465.1 Shewanella sp. SM101 | reverse complement strand
ATTACCTTCGATTTCGAGTCTAGTGCGGATACGCCAGATATCCTCGAGCTTAAAGGGCTTTTTCTGCCCAGTTCGATGGCCTTTTTTCGTCCACATAACTGACCCCTAAATGACTTTAGAAATGTCCTTATTTATTTTAGCTTGAGATTGAGGTCAATGAGTTGAATAGATATGCAATTTAGGAAATTGTGACAGATTTGAAACTCAAAACTGTAGTGTATTTGGTCTAACTGATAATGGGGCATAAACATGCCAGAACTGTTCGGCCTGACACGAGTTTGGATCAAAGCGCGTGAGCCCGAAACTCGCGCAAAATGCCAACGTGATGCGCGTAATGATTCAGATAGGGGGAATTCAAAGGCCCAAGAAGGGCCTTTGAATAATTTTAGTGAGCAGCAAGGGCTGCGTAGATTTTAGGATCTTGCTGAATCGTGGCGAGCACTTTAGCTGCTAATCCCGCAGGATTGCGGCGCTTACCTTCCCAACTTTTAACAGTGTCTACACTGACCCCCATCGTGGCAGCAAATTCGGCCTGTGTCACTTTAAGCAAATCTTCACGGATTGACTTAACGTCGGCAACTTCATAACGAGTTACTCGAGCGGGCTTTTTGAGACCATGATGAATTTCTACCGCTTCTTCAAGGGAGGCTTGAAGTTCGTTAAATATACTCATTTGCTCTCTCCTTTAAGTGATTGAACGATTAGTTTTAATTTGGCCTTTTCTTCCGCAGTTAGGCTATCTTTAACTGCTTTTGGATAAGCGAGTACCAGGTAAATTTTATCGGCCAGAGCAAGAACATAGAGCACTCGTATACTGCCACTCTTCCCTTTGTTGCCTACAGCCATTCTAACCTTTCGTAGGCCACCTGTACCTTTGATAATATCGCCTTTATCCGGCTGAGCAATAAGCTCTGCTTGCAAATCCTTTAGTTCGTCATCTGTTGCAAGTTCCTTGATCTGTCTTGTAAAGATCGAGGTTTCGACAAACTCAATAGCATGGCTCACTAATTAAAATCCTTATGCCACCTTTACGGTGTACATTGTACACCATAAAGAATGTGGTAATCAACACAGGGTCATTTGCCATTTTGTTGATACCACACACTCGAAAAGACTGCTTTAGTGAATCAGTCTGGGCCAGAGTGATTCACGGGCTCAGTTTTAGACTGAAACGTGCTAGATTATTTGCTCTAATTCGGATGGTTCAGATGAGAAAAATATAGGGCAAAAATTTAAGGCTACCGTCACTAATGCGAGCTAAACAGTCCTTTGTGCAATATCGGATATCATAGAATAAAAAATTCTACATGGCTAAATTCAACGTCATAAGGGCAGTAGCTACCACATTCAAGACATTAACCATTTATATGAAATAGTACATTAGGATTAGATTTTTAATCGATAAGCCAGCTTTAAACAGAGAGTAATAATTCGATAAAATGAAAAACAAGCCAATGATGAACACAAATAGTTAAATTTCTACCTCTTACCAATAAATTTCTTTACTGTTTTTAAATTTTTAAGTCTATGTTTTAGTAAAAAAGTGGTTATTATAATGGTGAATAAACAACTTAAACTATTACAAATGGGTATACATATGTTCATTAAACCAGGACCGAAAAGAGAAAATGATGATGGAACGCCGGATAAAAGACAACGTACTAACACACCAAGTAAACATAAGCCGTTAAAACCACATGATCACAAACCAGGTGATTAACTTAGACCTAAATTTTTTAAAGTTAAAAAAATTCGTTCCCCATTTTATGGGAAAATAAAACCCAAGTTTTCTTGGTTTTTTTTCCCCTTTATTTTTCCACTTTACTATCCAGCTCATTGCGGGGCAAAAATGTGCTAACTCTTAATCCGCACATTCACCAAAAGAGCCAAAAAATATCAAACTATTATATAAATGATCAAACATTATTAAGAATTATCAAACTATTATATAAACGCACACTAGTTTCACTTGCAGAAAAATTCACCGCGAATTACCTATAATCCCGAGTTCAGGTTAATTTTCTTTACGCCCTATATTCAGAGTGGCTAATATTATGCTGAAAAATGCAAGCCATAGTGCAACTTGATGTTGATCGAAAACCTCGGAAAATATACACGCTAATACAAGAAGTAAGACACAAACAAACAAAACCCTGATACTTTTCATCACAATACCTTTAAAGAAAGTCGAAAGAGCATTTTAAACCTAGCCATAGTATGACAATCAAGAAGCTAAACTGAATCATTATGAACGTACACCGGACTCAGGCAAATTTTATTGTACGCTTTCAGCATAACGCTCAAAATAAGTCTTTGATGTGCCATGAGTGAGGTATTCACGCCAGCCGGTGTTCTGCCATCACTATAGAACCTTTCGTTTGCTTCGATATCGAAGTCCTCACCGGCGCCAACTCTAGCCCAGTGCGCTTTTGCCTTATCGCCTACTATCAAGTAAAACTCACGATCGCTGTTAATGATCGTTGACCATGAATCAATTAAATTACCACTGTGTATCCATGCTTTGAAATCTGTCCGGCATTAACAGCGCAATTTCTACCACACAAAGAGAACTCACCACGCTCTTGATTTCTCATGCTTTCCTTCTTTTCACCTGTTGTGCTTTTGACATAGGTTTTCTGTAACAAACAAGGCACAGCGCTTGAAAATTTCGAGACATCAACGTTTTGCCAAAAGGCTAAAAATGCGTGCACTACTCATTTCGCATTTAAAGAGAGCATCGGTTATTAGGCAATAACGATGTGGCCAAAATTTGTCGACCACTACACTATCTCGTAAACGAGTTTGATAGACGTCAACTAGTACGTATTTTTAGTGTAAGGTCATATTAATGCACGATGCTAAACTCTGCTGTGAGCTAGGTAGGATGTATAAATACCATAAATATTTCAATGCTTTACTTTTTAAAGCTCAAGTGAGTTACTCAGTTCCGACTGTTGGTGGCAGATTTGGAATCTCGCGATTTGTCTTAAATGTCAGCCAAGCAAGTCTCTCGCTAATAAAGTGTTGACTATCCCTGACAAAGTAACAATTTCTTGCCATAATCAGACTTAAGCACTTTACTTAGAGTGTATGTGCGCCGCTTAATGCATCAATGCTGCTAATTCCCTGATTGACATCAATCACTTTGTTTCCTGTTTGATACTCTGAGATAAACAAGATCGAATGATGCAAAAGGGGACTATTTAAATACTGAGGGAACAAATGGCAGTAGATTTGAGCATAGAAACCGCTCTGCTCCTAGAGCGCTGGCAAGGCATTGTAAACTCGATGGCTCAAGTCGCGGAAGTGCCTTGTGTGCTGATTAATCGATTAGATAAAAACGAAATTTGTCAGGCTGTTGGCAGTGTGTCAGTACCAACTTTTTATTGCGGTGAACCTGTTCCATTGGCACTTAACACTTATTGTTCCCAAGTCATTTCCAGTAACCAGCCATTACTAGTTGAAAATGCAATCGGTACCCGATATGAAAACAATAACCCAACATTTGCAGCAGGCTTTAGTTATTACTATGGCCTGCCATTGCTTTGGCCTAGCGGAAAAACTTTCGGTACTTTGTGTATGTTGGACTTTTCAAGCCCAGATCGGGCATCACAACACTGTTCCTTACTCACACTTTTTAAGCAGGCCATTGAATACGATTTACAGATGCTTCAACAACAGCAAGATCTGCTAAAGCGTGAGCAACAAGCAGACAAAAAATTTATACAACTATTCAATGAGATGTCAAATAGGATAAGACCGGTAACTAATAATAAGTTGCTTCAATCTGAGTTGTTTGTACTTTTGACAAGCCAATACCAATACTGGCATCAGGAACTGGATAAGCAGCTTAATCAAACCGTCCTGACTGATGAAAACTCCATTCATATAGCGGCACTGGTTCGAATTTGGTCAAATTTGTTGGCGATTGCCCATGAAACAGAATGGTTGAGAGCTACGGCAGTTCTAGAACCTTATAGTTGTGATGCTGTTGCGTCACTGGTCAATGCAACTCCATTATTAGAACAAGCAGTGTATAAAACAGCGCTGACCCTTGGTGCTGATCTCGTTTTGAGGAGTCATTTGCCTAATCCACTGTTACTAAGTGGGAAACCAGAGTTATGGTCTCTGATAGGACTAGCTATCACGAGCTTTTTAGTTGTTGGCGCCAGCGGTACAAGTATAACTATTTTTGTCAGTAACCGATTAAAAGGTAAGTACAGAGTTTTGGAATGGTCCCTTCTTGTAAAAGGCCAGACGATGCCGCTGCGTTTTACCCGCGATAATCAAGCGCTTTATGGTTTTGCAACAGTATGTGCCGAGTTAGCGGGTGCTGTTCTTGAATCTGGTGAGTGGCAATTAACTGAGAGTCTTCAGCAACAGAGTCGTTATCTCAACTCAAATCGTGATCACGTTGACGACATTGAAAGCAGGAATGCTTCAAGAACTGCTAATGGCATAACCAGGCTTATCTGCTTATCGATACCGGTGATGGGAGACGATTTATAAACACTCAGCGATGATCAGCGAAGTTGTGTTTTAGTTTTCTTGTTGGCACTACATCCGGTATGGCGGCCTTTAATCTGAGAGTGACACTTGGGATAACTGAAAAACTGGCTGTGATTCTGCTGAACGGAGCTTGGTGCTAAGCATGTTGGCGTCATTCAAAGCAAGGTCAACACTGCTATTAACGTTTACGATTATCTGACGGACGTGCTGCTGCGCGTCAACCAACATCCAGTAAGCAAGGTACATGAACTAATGCCGAAGTTACGGAAAGCTCAGTTCGAAAGCGCATTACAGCGTTCAGCTCTATTTAGCAATCCCGATGCTTCGGTAAAATAAGCCACGGAAAATGCTCCGGAGGCCGCATGCACACTAAATAGATGACGTTAGACGAAGAGTTGGATTTAAACGAGCAAATTATAGAGCCTGCGACCGGAAAAGCCAAAAGTTTATAAATACAGCTAAAACTCAAATCAAGCAGGCGAATATTGTACAAAACAATACCATTGCTACAGAGATAACTTCAAGTCTGACAGATCTATGCTAGAGTTAAATCAACGATTTAATTCATTTTTCTATGCAGGATCTTTGAAAAATGCAGTAGAAAAACGGAGAAGTACATGACCTTTAGTTTAGCTCAAACAGCTAGTGCAGAAACCACACTAAAAGCACCTGCTGAAGCAGATCAGAACCTGCGGGATATCACTGAACTGGCGTGTTATATCTGTGATGCACCAGTGGCTATGGTGACGCGAACCGATGACACAAAGCTGAATCTAATTGCAAAAGTTGGTATTTCGCGTACCTCTGTATTAATTAAAGAGTCCTTTTGCGTGTATGCAATGGAAACACCTGATGCGGTAATGGTGGTCCCTGACGCTACTTTAGATCACAGATTCAGTACCAATGCTATGGTGATTTCAGGACCTGGCTACCGATTTTATGCTGGCTCGCCGCTGATTGATCCCGAAGGTGCAGTGATTGGTACTATTTGTGTCTATGATCATGTTCCTAAGCAGCTGAACCAGCGGCAGATAAGCTCTTTGCAGGCTCTGTCCAGACAAGTGATCGCCATACTGGAGCTGAAAAAAGTCGGCGAACAATTACATAATACCAGCATGACGGATGCGCTGACAGGGGTGAACAACAGAAGAGCTTTTGACCTCAAGTTTGAAGCTGAATTTGCTCGCTGGCAAAGAACAGGACAATCTTTTGTACTGGCATTGATTGATATTGATCACTTTAAGAGTTTTAACGACAGCTATGGTCATGCCGCAGGAGATGAGGCACTGAGTCAAGTCGCGGCTCTGTTTCAGCGCCATAGCAGGAACTATGACTTTTTCGCCCGTTATGGTGGTGAAGAGTTTGTGCTGATCCTGCCAGGCACAGACACAGCGTCCGCAAATAAAACACTGGAAAAGTTAAGGCTGGTAGTGGCTAACCATGAGTGGTTATTACGACAATTAACGGTCAGCATAGGTTTGGCCAGCGCTGATTTATTTGACGACAAAAAGCAGTTGCTCGAAGTCGCCGATCAGATGTTATACAAAGCTAAAACCCAAGGCCGCAATCAAACCAGTGTGTTCGCCACACTGTAAGAGATCTGTTCATGCTGCGCTGATCTCAAGACCTCATAAAAACTGAGGTCTTGCTTCGGTCGATAAGCTGGTCTGATATTGGCATTATTTATTCCTTTCAAATACATGGGTAATGCGACTTACACAGATTTTTTATGCTCTCTTGGACTCCATGTGAAGGAGATCGTCACATTCTTTACATATAGAAAATAGAGTTCTTTAGCCAGCTGCAATTTCAGATTAACCGATTCGGTAAGCTTTCTGCATTTCCGGAGACAACTTTTTTAGCCAGCTTGAGAGACTGAAGCCTTTTCTATCGGTACTATTTAATTTAGTAAAATACAGATGTTCATCCCAGCGAGGACCGAAATCTACTTCTGCAAGACTTACAAGCTGTTTGTTTCTGCGAAGACGATGCTTTTGATGGTAATCTTCGGCGGGCCAAAAATAACCATTTTGTTCTCCGGCCTCAATCACCTCGGGAGATTTCTCCTTTCCAATCGCTTGAATCAGTTCTTCAGCTACTTGTTTTTGCTCCAGATCAAAAACAAAAAGTATCTGGCGATACTGGCCCTGCTTTCTACCATGAACAGACCATGATTCAAAACTTCCAAGAAGTTCCCTGTAGCTGATTTGGTCTTTATCGTAGATCACTCTGACGACTTCGGCGTGTCCGTTGATGTTGCGGTAACTCGGATCCAGAGTTGATGCTCCAGCGTAGCCAACACGTGTTTGCACTACTCCCTGCGTCCCTCCAAAATTAGAATCCGGTCCCCAAAAGCAACCCATGCCGAAAACCGTTTGACTAAGCTTCCCGATTTTCAATGCTTCTTCGATTGCTTCAGGGGTTGCAAATTCATAGCTTTCAACACCGTCTTCTTTATTCATTTTTAGATCCGACATATTTTTCACCTAACTTTCAAAAATTGAAGCCACTCCCATTCCTCACGCCGTGCAAACGACGATAAGACCACGTTTTCCAACACCAGCTTGATGAAGTATCTTTGCTAAAACTCCGCAGCATGTTTCTTGGTAACACAACTGCGGAAAATTGCTGTAATCATTGATCTTACTGCTTATTAAGTTATTAATAATTCTAAAAAACTCATTATTTCATTGAAGCTTCCAACCACCTGTCAAGGTCCTTGAACTTGGGGTTTCTCAGCTTCTTTGTCCCAACCACTATTGTCGGGAAATTCAGCTTTCCGTTCGAATAGAGGGAGCACAGTTCATCAGCAGCCGCGTCGTCTTCATGAACATCCAAAAAAACAAACTGGCTCCCTTTTTCTTGCAAGTACGAATGGTAAATCTTGGTTTTATGGCAGTCTTTATGACCGAACAGCTTAATCAACACGAACGGCTCCTTTTTTCAAAAGGTTCACTTTCATAAACCCCCTCGATTTAAAAATTATTCTACAAACTTCAATGACTCCGAGTTAATACAGAATCGGACCCCTGATGGCTCAGGACCGTCTGGAAAAGCGTGCCCCAGATGGGCTTCGCACACATTGCATAGCACTTCGATTCTGCGCCCGAAGGTCGTATCCAGTTCATATTGAATTACGTTGTCTGCGACTGGCTCAGAAAAACTCGGCCATCCCGTTCCCGAATCGAACTTTAGGTTCGAGTCAAAGAGTTCGGTGTCGCAGCCCACACAGGCGTACCTTCCAGCTTCATAAAATGAACAGAGTTCTCCGGTGTGCGCGCGTTCGGTGCCTTTCATCCGCATGACCCGAAATTGCGCTGGCGTCAGAATTTCTTTCCACTCTTCCTCGCTCTTTTCTACTTTTTTGGGAGGCGCGGGAGTGCCGTTATCCAGGTAGTTGTAAATGCTTTTCCAATTGAACATATATTTGCTCCTTTATTTTAGGGTTCACTCTTTAGCTATCAATCCACGAGAAGAAGTCTGTAGCACTACCAATGAATTCTCCATCCACAAAAACTTGCGGTACAGTTTGGAGATTTGTTCTTTCCTTCAACTCCAGGTAAGTCTTCGGATCGTCGTCTACGCGAATTTGTTTGAAATCGACCTTTTCAGCAGTTAGGTAATTCTTCACGCGTGCGCAAAATGGACAATGGTCTTTCGTATAAATAACAACATTCTTAAGTGCTTTCATTTTTTCCTCGTTCATTTGGTTCATGATTTAGTCTCTTTCAAAATGGCAAGAGTATCCGCTGGGATTCCTCTGCAAATAGTTTTGGTGATATGCCTCAGCGTCGTAGAATTCTTTTTCCAGGGTGACGGTCGTGACCACTTCATTCTCGAAGCGACCGATCTCATTGACCTCATCAATCACGTTTTCGATAATCGCTTTCTGTGCATCGTCACGATAGAACGCTGCCGAGCGATACGAAGTGCCAACATCATTTCCTTGGCGATTCTTCGTAGTCGGATCATGGATTTTGAAAAAGTAATGTAGAATCTCTTCGAGAGATATTTCGTCTTGGTCGTATTCCACGCGAACCGCTTCGGCGTGCCCCGTTTTCCCTGTTATAATATCGGCGTAGGTAGGATCATCAAAATCTCCGCCAGAGTAGCCCACCTTCGTTGACGTCACACCGTCCAGACTCCTAAGGAGGTCTTCGAGACCCCAAAAACACCCTCCGGCAACGATCACATAATCTAGTTTCATAAAGCCTCCTTAGTTTTCATCCACTTACTGATTAGACTGACTTTACAGCATGTAAAATAGATATAATATGTTCAATAGTTCGTATAACATGACCTATTGGACAGTTTACGTAGGAGCTATATATGGATGTTCTCAGTGAAATTTTAGATAAGGTAGAGCTTACTAGCAGCTACTGGTATAGAACCTCATTTGCGGGAGACTGGGGCATCAGCCTCCCGCAGGAAGAGAATCTAGCGAGATTTCACATCGTGACTCATGGCGAGTTTTGGTATGAGGTGCCAAAACTTAAACTTAAAGCATTGGCGGAGCAGGGCGATATTTTGATCTTTTTCAAAGGGATGGAGCACACCATGGCCAGTGCACCAAAAATCAAGGCCGAGCCTGCGGTCGAATTTAGAGCTAAAGCCAACCTCACCGAAGCTCAAGTTTTGGAATACGGTGATCAGAGCAAGCTCAAAGCCAACGTCGTTTGCGGACATTTTTGTTTTAATGGCGGACCCGATCATCCATTCTTAAATTCGCTGCCAAATGTCGTGCATATCAAGAGTGCTGATAACTCCCACTCGCCTTGGCTTGCCATGCTTTTAAGTATTATAGAGCAGGAAGCAAAATCAGGGCTTCCTGGAAGCAACACGTTAGTCAGAAAGCTGACCGAAATTATCTTCGTGCAAGCGTTAAGAATCCACATGTACAAATCCAATAAAAATGCTGGATTCTTCAAACTGATCGAAAATCCGCAACTCAGCAAAACCTTGGAAGCTATTCATCATAGTCTCGATAAAAAATGGGGTCTTGACGATCTCGCCGGGATTGCGGGGATGTCGCGTACGAACTACAGCGTCAAATTTAAGGAGCTGTCAGGCATGACACCTCTTGATTATTTAACCTATTGTCGGCTTGAAAAAGCAAAGCAGCTGCTTAAAGAATCCGGTAAGTCTGTTCCCGAAGTGAGTGAAGCCATTGGGTATCCGGCACATGAACACTTTCAAAAGTTGTTTAAGAAAAAAATTGGCAAAACTCCTAGCGCGTACAGAAAAGAAAATTCTGAAAAGGTGTAAAAATGAATATCTATAACTCTCCTGTTACCAAAATAGCTTTCTGGGTCATAGTCATTGGTGGTGCGGCTTGCCTGCTTATCCCTTTGTTTGCACCTCTTCTTCCGCTGCAATATTTGAAAGGTTATGGCGAAATAGGAGATGCTCTTGGAGGTATTTCAAGCCCATTTTTACAAATTCTGGGTTCAGTGCTTCTCTTTCTGGTGTTAAAAGCTCAGATTGACGCTAATGGCATCCTCCATCAGCAAATCGAAAAGGAATATACGAAGGAGCAACTGAGGCACGAGTTGAATCAGCTTCACGAACTTTATATGTTCGTCGAAAGAAACATTAAAAATTTTAGCTACGATCAGGAAAAGATGATTGATGGCAAGTCGCAAATGATCCTTTTGCATTCCCGGCGAGCGATTAAATGTTTCATTGAGGATCTAGAGAGCTTAGATGTTGATATTCACAAAGATGACGACATTTTAAGGTTCGACGGGGTTAAAGAAATTATGAGCATTTTGAACAGCGTTGACCTATATTTCGACAAAATCAAAGACAGCGAGATTGCACCTTATCATAAGAGTTTTTATAAAACGCTTATGCAGCACGAACTTCTCTTCAGCGTTTTTCCTTATCAAGATCTCGACAATCAAGCGTACCTAAAACAAGAGCATTGCCCAGAGTGTGGTGAATATCATGCAAATTATCCGCCACTGATTTATGACCGGTTACAGAAAATTAAAAAAAGTTTCTCCTGATGTATTATGGATATTTATTCGGTATCGGTCCTACCAAAAAGCTATTTGTAGTATCTCGAGTACGTGCTGTGGTGTAGTAATTCCAATCTTAGAAAACTCAAAGCTTATTCTGAAACTATCGGAATTGTCGGTTGGGTGAGACTTAGTCGCCCCGTAAAGCCTTATCGGGGCGGCAAAGATAACTTTTTATATCACTGCTATTGATGACGTCCTTTGTTTACTAAAGTTGTAAGCCCTTATTCTTTGTTTTAGACCTTCAACCACTCCGGGCTTGTCACTAAATAACTGTGCGAAATAGTAGATCACTCAGGTAAGGGAACTCAATGCGGTTTGCGCGATCAGATCAGTCGTCAAACAAACCAAACCCACAAACGCATTGAGTATGAACAAAATAGCATTTTTGTACGGCGCTGAAACGCGCAGGTTAAAGAAAATTATTCATAAAACACGAGATAGAGACCTTTGCCGCCGTGCGAATGCCGTCTTGCTGGTGTTGAAAGGTAAAACCAAGTCAGAGGTTGCGAGCCTACTGCAAGCTGGCCGCTCATCGCTTAACCGCTGGTTGAAATGGTATGACGTTGCCGGTGTTGATGGTCTAAAAACTAAAGGCGTTGGTCGCCCCGTTAGGCAGAATCGGGATTTTATCTGTGGCGTGCTGAAAATATTGCTGAAGTACACGCCAAGGACGCTTGGATATCAGCGTTCACGCTGGAGTACTGAGTTGTTTGCGCTGTTACTGAACAAGTTATGCAACATTCAGATCCACAGTTCAACAATCAGACGCTGGTTGCCCAAAGCAGGAATTGTCTGGCGGCGAGCTGCGCCAACGCTTTATATCCAAGACCCGGATAAAAAGGAGAAACTGGCGGCTATCCGGGAGGCGCTGGCAGATAACAGTGTTGACCACCCGGTGTTTTACCAGGATGAAGTGGATATCCATCTGAATCCTAAAATCGGTGCAGATTGGGGGCTCCGTGGCGAACAGCGTAAGGTAGCAACACCAGGACAGAACAAGAAACATTATCTGGCGGGAGCATTACACGGCCAGACAGGGCAAATCGTTTATGTAGGTGGCGAGCGCAAGACCAGTGACTTATTTATTGAGTTGCTGGAAAAGCTTAAAGGCCAATATCGTCGGGCTAAGAGGGGTCGCCTCAGAAAACGGAAAATAAAGCACGCTAAGCCCTTACTTACCCAGATGTTTGACTGTTCGTGGCACTTTCGCCATGGCAATTGCAATTGCCCAACCCTTGCAAAATGCCGCACGCCTCTACAGATCGAGAGCCAGAACACTTCTCGCGCAAATCAACCAAGTGCCGTTTTAACTGCAACAGCGCGGACACACGCATTTCCACCTGTTGAATATGGGCCTCCAGCAGCGTGTTGACCTCCCC
>NZ_JAKKRH010000076.1:0-12027 GCF_025654465.1 Shewanella sp. SM101 | reverse complement strand
TTTAGGTAAATCTCGCCAAGGGATACCTGTTCTAAGGCGGTAAAGAATACCTTCGAATGTTTGTCTATGTTCAGGTTTGTCATAAACACGGCCTGTGCTTTTCATTAAATGAAATAGCTTTTCCCAGCGTGCATCGGTTAGCATAAGTCTTGGCATGGCTTGAGGTTATGGTTACTTTTGGCGAAGCAAATTATAACGTCTTGCCATGCTGTCTAAAAATTACTCTCGAAAGATCAACAGACCCTAGTCTCGTATTGTCTTAGTCGCTTGTTGCGTTAGTTTGTTATTGGATTAACTCAGTTGATTATCGCGTTTATTCGCTTGAGTTTTCTCCCTAATATGCCTTAGATACCAGTGGCCCACTGAATCAATCTGACCTGTGCCGCTGGTTCACCTCCCCCGTAATAGCCATTTCACTCTTAAAAAACTCCAATCCTAATAACCCGCTCACTCAGCATAAGAGTGAACATGATATTAGAGAAAAGCTTTTTGATCGCATCCACGCGATAAAGTTAGGTATTATTAAATCATGACTCTGTACCCAAGAGAAAAAGCAATATCAGTGCTGTTGTCCATGTTGAGTAGGTTTTCGACGATAGTAAATTCAATTGCACTGTTATTCAGATAATACCTATAGCCTAGAAATACTTCGTGAGAAGGTTTTGAAAAGTCATTATCTGTTTTGAGTAAACCTTCATAGTGATGTAATTCAATCAGCCAACCATGGCGTCCCATTAAATACTCATAACCTAAAGATAACATTACAGCATGGTCTTTATAGTCTATTCCAGATAGACTTTCATCATTTCGTCTAAAGCTTATACCTGTAGTGGAATAAAAATGATGCATTTCAGATGTATAGCTATAATTCAGCTGTAATGCTTGTTCAAAACGGTTATCTACAAATGGGCCAGAATTAACATGGTTGTAATATAAGCTGCCACCTATTGATAGACCATAATTATCCTCACTAAGCAATTGATATTCTAAATAGAAATTTAGGGCATTCGTTAGCGTATCGCCAGAAAGATCAGGTTGATTGATACCATTCTTTGAAAATATTTGGTTTTTGTCTTTGATTGTATTGTCGCGGCCATTTTGACCCACACCAAATGCATCATGAAACCAGATAGTGACCGAGTCAAGATGGTTATCCCCACTAAAACTCCACTTATAATTAGTATCAAACATCCATTTTTCAGTGAGTTGCCACTTTATTCCGCCATTAAGAGAATTATGATAATAGTCAGCATAGTAATCGTCAGTTTCAGCCCATACACTTGCTACTGTTGCAGATCCGTATATCTCTTTTTTCCCTTCAGGCAGTGCAAATCCTGAACGAAGTAGAGGCGTTAAGCTACCCGCATGTGTAGGTGATTGGGCATGCACACGAAGTGGCCCATAATGACTATAATTGATATTTTCTGCGAAAGTACTCGGTAAAAATATTACCGTATAAATTAGAGGCGCTCTAATAGTCACAAATAAAATTTTCTTTGCATATTTCATCGAAAACTCTTTTTTAGCTAATCTCTATTAAAAGCAATGTTTTGTAGTGAGGCTGATGTTATGTATAAATGACTGAAAATTTTCTGTTTGAAGCAATAAAGTTTTTGATTAGACAGATTTCTAATTAATTTTAGAATTAAAAACTACAAAAAACATACCATAATAGTACAAGTGCGAGCCAGAATGACCTACAGATAAACGGGATTGTAGTGAGTATTAGTAAAGTGCTAATAACTGCCAGTAATATTGTCTGTTTACTCATTGTCTGGACGCTATCAAAGCGTAATTTCATGATGTTTCTCAAACATAAATTATTATTCTAACAAAGTAATAACATTGTTTATGTTGTTAGTTATAGGTAGTGGTATTTCAGATGGCATTGTAAATGAATAATCAGCACTAAATATACCGCTGCTATTTACTCGTGTAAATGTGTGTAACAGGTAATTGTCCCGTATTAGCGGTGAAAATATGGAACTGATAGTTCATATTTTTTAATTAATATATTTATTTATCAGTCATATTAGTTATCGTAATTAAAGACCAATCTCAGTTTGCCAAACTTGTTTATCTAATGGATGTGCTTGTTTAAATTGTCCCTCAAACCGCAATAGATCAAAAAGGAAATGGCCAGCCAGCCACGAATGACTGACCGGCCGCGCCGGGAAGCGTTTTTGGATAAAATGCGGAGCAGGTTAGCTGGGTGATTGACCTCCTGTTGCCGTCGCTTTGATATTGAATACTAGGCTGTACATCACTGGCAGTACGATGAGCGTCAGCAGAGAAGCGAAGCCTAGACCGAAAATAATTGTAATCGCCATAGAACCGAAAAACGCGTCGGGGATCAGCGGTATCATCCCGAGCATAGTGGTTATTGCGGCCATCATCACTGGACGAACACGGCTGACACAGGAGTCGATTAAGGCAAAATAGGCTGGTTTACCTTCACTGAGCTCGAGGTTGATCTGATCGACCAAGACAATACCGTTTTTAATCACCATGCCCGACAAACTCAGTAATCCGAGTAGTGCCATAAAGCTGAAGGGCGCATCGAACAACAAGAGTCCCGCCGAAACCCCAATCAAGGCCAGTGGCACAGTAAACCAGATCACTAAGGGCTGACGCACTGAGTTGAACAAGAATACGGTAATTAAAAACATCGCTAGATAACCTAAGGGAATCGAGCTAAATACCGACGCTTGTGCTTCACCTGCGGTTTCAAATTCACCGCCCCATTCCAAACGGTAACCCGCGGGCAAGCTGATCGCTTCGACCTGGTCTTTGATTTTGCGCAGTACAGAATCGGCGGTTTCATTGCTACCAAGCTTAGGATCGGCCATTACTGCGAGCATGCGCATGCGATCGCGGCGCATCACCAGCGGATTTTCCCACTCAGTGTTGAAGCTACTGACTACTTGGGTGGCGGGTACAAAGGTATTGTGTTCGCTGCTCCAAATTTGCAGCTTCCATAGGCTGTCGGCCTGCAAACGTTCTTCGGCGGGCGCTCTGGCGACGATGGGCAGCAAGTGGCTGGTTTCTCGGTATAAACCAATTTGCTTACCGCTAAAGTTAACCAATAGGGCATTGTCGAGATCTTGCTTGCTGATGCCTGTTTCGCGCGCTTGGGCATTTTCCAGTTGCGGACGGATCAACGGCACCTGATTACGCCAGTTGTGACGTATGCCATCCATGCTTGGTTCGGCGTGGAAAATCGCCTCGGCTTGAGCACCTAAAGCGCGCAGCACTTCAGGGTTATCACCGTAAAAGCGTGCCTCAATTTTGGCGGCGGGCGAAGGGCCGTTCTCCATGTTTTTTAAACGATATTGTGCCTGTGGGAAACGTTGATTTAACAAGGTTTCTAATTCTGGCATATAGGCTTTAACTGCGTCTAAATCCTGCATTTCTACAATCAACTGGGCAAAGGCGGGATAGCCTTTTTCTGGCTGATAGGGCAGTACGAAGCGCTGCGAACCTTGGCCAATAACGGTTGTTAAGTGTTTTAGCCCAACGTCTTTTTGCTCGTTCAGCGTAAGCATTAACTTCTCGATATCAGCGGTAAAACGCTCGGTCGCCTTGATGTCAGTCCCCTCTGGCATCCAGATATCCACAAAGAAAATCGGCGTGTTAGAAGCAGGAAAGAACACATTCTTGATATGACCAAAGCCCACCACAGCGCTGAAAAGCATAGTGATAACCAGCAGTATGCTCACCAGCCTAAAGCGCAGCGCTACAATTAAGCTTGTGCGATATAAGCTGAAGAACCAGCCCTTGTAGGGGTCTTGGGCTTCTTCATCGCTCGGCGCATCTTTAAATAACAGATGACAGAAAAACGGCGTGAGTGTGATGGCGGTGATCCAGCTGATAAACAGCGAAATCATCAACACTTGGAATAAAGAACGGCAGAATTCACCGGCGGCATTTTGCGATAAGCCAATGGGCGCAAAGGCAATAATGGCAATTACAGTCGCGCCCAATAGCGGCCACTGGGTTTGGGACACTATCTGTTTGGCCGCTTCCAAACGGGTCTTACCGCGACGGATACCAATTAAAATGCCTTCAGTAACGACAATGGCGTTATCGACCAACATACCAAGGGCAATAATAAGTGCGCCGAGGGAGATGAGTTGTAGCTCAATCCCGAGCACTTTCATCACGATAAAAGTGCCTAGAATCGTCAGCAGTAAAATCAGGCCCATCAATAGACCTGAGCGCAATCCCATAAACAGCAGAAGCACGGCGATCACTATGGCAATGGATTCCATTAGGTTGATTAAGAAGCCGTTAACTGTTTCATCTACCGCCTGACTCTGATTATAAACCGTCGCTAAATTCATGCCGATTGGGCGTTGTGATTCAAGCTCGGCTAAACGGTCACTGACCTTTTGCCCGATTTCGACTACATTCACACCGCTAGAGAAAGAAATCCCCAGCGATAACGCTGCTTCACCTTTATTGTGATAAAGCACGTTAGGGGTTTCGTCATAATCCCTTTCAATATTGGCAATGTCGCCAAGGTAAATCAGCTCAGAGCTACCCGGAGGGCTGACGATCAAACGCGCGAGATCCTGCACATTGCTAAATTCGCCCGTGGGGTGAATGCGGATACGGTTATCGCCAATCACTAAGCTACCCGCGTTAGAGACGACGTTTTGATTGTTCACTAAGCCATAGATATAGCTCTGATCTAACCCTAGTGCCGACAGCTTTTGCTGGGAGAATTCAATCACGACTTGCTCAGTGACGTTGCCAGCAACAGAAACCTTTTTTACTCCAGGTACTAGCACTAGCTCGCGGCGCAGATAGTCGGCGTAATTGCTCAACTCGCGGTTGCTGTAATCAGGTCCCGAAAGGTTAAATAAAATGCCATACACATCGCCAAAGTCGTCCATCACCTTTGGCGTTGCTGTGCCCGGCGGCAAGTTTCCCGCAGCATCATTAACTTTACGACGCACTTCATCCCACACCTGCGGCAGGCTGGTTTTATCGTAACTTTCTTTAATCTCGATTTGGATTTGTGATAAACCCGCACTATTAATTGAAGTCACATGCTTAATGGCGTCGAGTTGCTGCAGGGCATCTTCGAGCGGTAATGTCACTTCTTCTTCAACTTGCTCAGGCGAGGCACCGGGATAAGCCGTGATCACTAAAGCTTCTTTAATGGTAAATTCGGGGAATTCTAGTTGCCCCAAACCGGTAAAACTGACGCTACCACCCACGAATAGTAGCAACACAAACATCCAACTGATGACTTTGTGGCGTATCGAATACTCTGCAATGTTCATCAATTACACCCCACGCTGCCAGCGTAGTGGTTTGACTTTCATGCCATCGGATAATTGAGACACTCCAGCGCTGACGATGAGATCGCCCTTGTTGACGCCCGTTAAAATCTCAACACCTTGATTACTCACGCGTCCTAGCGTCACCATCGTCGGTTTTACTTCACCCGATTGCGCTTGATAAATCCACACTTGCACTTGGCCATCTTGGTCGCGCTTATCGATAGCGGTCACTGGCACTACCGTTGACGAAAGGGCACTAGGATCTTTGACTAAGGCTAAGGTCAACTCGGCACTCATTCCTGGAAGTAACTGAATATCTTGAGGTTGAGGTAACGAAAACACCACTTCATAGGCTTGGGTGCCCGGCGTGACTTGAGTCGAGTATTCTTTAAATTTGGCATCGAAACTTTGCTCGGGGAAGGCACTAAAACGCACCTTAGCTGTAAAATGAGCTTGATCGGTATATTGCTTCAAACCCGCCGCCATCGACTCGGGAACTTGAATGCTAATATCGAGCAAATTATTGTTTTGTAATGTTAATACCCCTTGGTTTGCTTGCACTATTTGGTGGTTATCCACTAAACGTTTGGCGACTGTACCGCTAAAAGGTGCCGTTAAACGGGTGTAACTCAGTTGATCGCGTGCAGCGGCTAAGGCGGCGGTGGCCGATTTGAGTTGCGCTTGAGTGCTATCAAACTCAGATTGTGAAATCAGCTTGCGATTGAGTAGCTCGACTTTACGTTTAAAGTCAGCGGCTAACAGTTCATGCTCCGCCTCACGGGTCATTAAATTATTGTGGGCGTCCCTGTCATCAAGTTTTGCGAGTAAGCTACCTTGAGTGACTCTTTGCCCTTCAACTAATGCCAATTCTGTTAATTGTCCTGAAATGCGGAACGATAATTCTGCGCGACTATTGGCGGCAACGCGGGCTGGAAATGTTCTGAAATCTCCGTCTTCTACATTGAGTACTTCAAACAGTTTAACCGGACGAATTGTTGCCACTTGCACTGAACTTTCCGCAGGCGAACAACCACTGATCAGGGCTGGAAGCAGCATTGTCAGCGGCAAGAGTCGATATGATTTCATGGTGGAGATTTCCTAGTTAACAAATTGTCAGCATTTCTGGGCGCGAAGATACCAGCTAAATTAGTTGCAATAAACGGGATACTTTGGGATTATCAGTCCCACATAATGAGATTGAACTTAAGGTCAAAATGAAGACAGAGGACTTAGCGTTATTCCACCGAATTGCTGAAACCGGTAGTTTGATTGAAGCGGCGGATTTACTTAACTTACCTAAATCGACTGTGAGTCGGCGTTTGCAAGCCTTGGAAGATGAGCTGAACATTAAATTGTTCCACCGTCAGAGCCGCTCTATGACGCTCACTTCTGCGGGCAGCCATTTTTACCAGCGTTCGCAGAATATTTTGGCTCAGCTCGACGAAACCCTCTTCGAAATGACCAATGACGATGCTGAGATCAGCGGGCATTTGCGCATTCAAATGTTCCCTATCCACAGCATGAAAATCTTGATGCAAGCCATTTTCCGCTTTATGGATATGCATCCTAAACTCACCTTAGAAGTCATCAGCAGTTCAGAATCCGTTGATATGGTGAAACATAATCTCGATGTGGCCTTTGTGGTCGAGCCTGCGTTGGATACCTTAGATTTAGTAGTGCGGCCGATTTTTACTACTGACTTACGTTTTTACGCGAGTCCTCAATATTTAGCTGCACACGGTACACCTAAAACACCGAAAGAGATTGAAGCACATAATGTGTCTATGTTCCGTTTATCCAACGGCAAAATCTTTAATGAGTTATTTATCGGTTCAGAACAAGAGGTGAGAGTCAGAGGTAATTTCTGCTCCAACAGTATTGAAGTGGCGGTTGAGTTTGGATTGCAAGGACGCGGCATAGTGTATGCGCCTGCTGAAGTCGTGGATGAATATGTACAAAGCGGTGAGTTAGTGACTTTGTTACCTGAAATCCAGCCCCACCAAGGCGAGTGTTTCTTAGCTTATCCATCAAGACGTTACGTGAGTTTAGCCTGTCGACGCTTTATCGACTATATCATGCAAGAGTTAGTACCAAATGGCGTGCCGATCAACATGAGTGAGCAAGGCCCACGTCGATCCTGCAAAGCCTCTACGGGAGCGTTTTCAGACGACGTGTTGCGCTTTCCCGTTAAAAAATCAAGCTAGTTTACCCCTCGCTAATGGCGTTTGCGGTCGTGATCTTTGTGGGCTCACAGATCCGCTGCGCCAGCCAATAACAGGCAATTCCCATCAAAATATTGGTCACAGGTAGCGCGAGCAGCAGGCCTTTAACGTCACCTATATACGATCCCAAGGCTGCTAGCGGCAGCATGAGCAGTACTAAGCGGCACAGATTGATGACTAATGAACTCATAGGCCTGTGGTAGGCATTGAGCGAGGTCGCGACAATAATCACTATACCTAAAGGTCCGTAGGCGCAGGGCAGCACTAAGATATAAAAACTTAGCCATTCGATAACCTGCGGATCGGTACTGAATAAATGCGCGATAGGCTCGGCTAAAAAGATCAGTGGGATATAGAGTAAGGTTTGGAAAATAAAGATAAATTTTATCGATAATAGCAGGGCTTCTTTCGCTCTGTGTGGCTGTCCTGCCCCTAAATTTTGCGCAATAAAGGGCATTAAACTCGACGACAGTGCCATCACTACGATTAATAGCACTGACTCTAACCGAGTACCGGCACCAAAGGCTGCCACGGCGCTGTGATCGATATGCGCCAACATGGCCATAATAATGGCATTGGCTAGTGGATTGATTAAATTCATCAAGGCGGCGGGTTGTGCTATATGGGCTAATTTGCTCCAGTTCGCGCGCATTCTGTCTATGTCAAAGGCGGCCCATTCGAGCATTTTGCGCCTGACAATCAACAAATATCCCGACAAAGATAAGGCAATCAACCAAGCGAACAGGGTTGCAATTGCGGCGCCTTGGATTTCTAAACGTGGAAATGGCCCAACACCAAAAATCAGTAACGGATCGAGGATAAGATTGATGAGTGCCGCCAGCGCCATGATCATCGCCGGCGAGCGGGTGTCGCCAGTGGAACGTAAGCCTTGATTGCCTACCATCAACAATACCAGCAGCGGTGCGCTGACATACCAGTAAATCATATAGTCGTGGATCAGCGGCAAGCTGTCATCGTTTGCCCCGAGTAAGCGAAACAATGGCGTAATAAAAATGCTACCCAGTGCGGCTAAACTGGCGATCAAGACAAAGGTGAGCAATAAGGCATCATGCAAGAACACTTTGGCCTTGTGGGCATTACCCGAACCGATAAGTCGGCCTAAATTGGTCGAGACACCAGCGCCAATACCAATGGCGATGCTAGAGATCACTAAGGTCACCGGAAAGGTAAAACTGATGGCGGCTAAGGCTTCAGTGCCCAATTGGCTGATAAAAAAAGTGTCAGCGAGGCTGAAACCTAGAATGGTCATAATGCCAATTAAGTTGGGGAGGCTCATGTTGAGCAGTACACGACCAATTGGCGCGGTGAGCAGCCCGTGTCTGTCTTTCATGGAAAAATAGTGCCTTGTTAGCGAGCGGAGGCGAGATTCTAGCAGGATTGTGTGGACTTGAAAAAACCGACATCAAAAAATTGAAGTTTTTTTTGTAAATGCCCTTGGATCTCGACACTGTCAGCCCCATATCTCAGACAGCAAAAGAGCAGACTAAGGTGTCTGTTTTTTTAATCACAAATAGGCTCGATTGTAGGGCATCAAATCATTAGGAGAGTTCATAGATGAATATTCGTCCATTACATGACCGCGTAATCGTTAAGCGTCTAGAAGTTGAATCAACATCAGCGGGTGGCATAGTACTGACCGGTAGCGCCGCTGAAAAATCAACTCGCGGTGAAATCCTTGCTGTGGGCAATGGCCGTATTTTAGAAAATGGCACAGTTAAGCCACTGGATGTCAAAGTGGGTGACGTGGTGATCTTCAACGAAGGTTACGGCGTTAAGAAAGAAAAAATCGACGGTCAAGAAGTCTTGATCCTGTCGGAAGCTGACCTGATGGCAGTAGTGGGTTAATCCTCAGCATCAATTCGACATTCCAATTAATCATTAAAAATTTAAAGGATAATCAAGATGGCAGCTAAAGAAGTTGTATTTGGTAATGACGCTCGCGTAAGAATGCTGGCTGGCGTAAACATTCTCGCAAACGCAGTTAAAGTGACCTTAGGCCCTAAAGGCCGTAACGTGGTATTAGACAAGAGCTTCGGCTCACCACTGATCACTAAAGACGGTGTGTCTGTTGCCAAAGAAATCGAGTTAGAAGACAAATTCGAAAACATGGGCGCGCAAATGGTGAAAGAAGTTGCTTCTAAAGCCAACGACGCCGCCGGTGATGGTACTACTACTGCAACTGTACTGGCTCAAGCTATTGTAGTTGAAGGCTTAAAAGCCGTTGCAGCCGGTATGAACCCAATGGATCTGAAGCGCGGAATCGATAAAGCCGTGATCGCTGCCGTTGCTGAATTAAAAGCCTTATCACAACCTTGTGCAGATTCAAAAGCGATTGCCCAAGTTGCGACTATCTCTGCAAACTCTGACGAATCTATCGGCGAAATCATCGCAACTGCGATGGAAAAAGTTGGCAAAGAAGGCGTGATCACAGTTGAAGAAGGCCAAGCGTTAGAAAACGAATTGGACGTAGTAGAAGGTATGCAGTTTGACCGTGGCTACCTGTCTCCATACTTCATCAACAAGCCAGAAACCGGCAGCGTTGAGTTAGATCACCCATTCGTACTGTTAGTAGACAAGAAAATCTCTAACATTCGCGAACTGTTACCTATCCTTGAAGGTCTGGCAAAAACCGGTAAGCCACTGCTTATCGTTGCTGAAGACGTTGAAGGCGAAGCATTAGCAACATTAGTTGTGAACAACATGCGCGGTATCGTGAAAGTGGCTGCCGTTAAAGCACCTGGCTTTGGCGATCGTCGTAAGGCAATGTTGCAAGACGTAGCAATCCTGACTGGCGGTACTGTTATTGCTGAAGAAATCGGCCTAGAGCTTGAAAAAGCAACGCTGGAAGATTTAGGTACAGCTAAGCGTGTTGTGATCACTAAAGACAACACCACCATCATCGATGGTAACGGCGAGCAAACACAAATTGCTGCTCGTGTAAGCCAAATCAAACAACAAGTTGAAGAATCAACGTCAGACTACGACAAAGAAAAACTGCAAGAGCGTATGGCTAAACTAGCTGGCGGCGTAGCAGTGATTAAAGTTGGCGCAGCGACTGAAGTTGAAATGAAAGAGAAAAAAGCCCGCGTTGAAGATGCTCTGCATGCAACTCGCGCTGCGGTAGAAGAAGGCGTGGTTCCTGGCGGCGGTGTTGCTCTGGTTCGCGTAGCTTCTAAGATCGCTGAAGTTGAAGTATTAAATGAAGATCAAAAACACGGTGTGGTTATCGCACTGCGTGCAATGGAAGCACCACTGCGTCAAATCGCCACGAACGCGGGTGAAGAAGCGTCAGTTGTTGCTAACACAGTGAAGAACGGCAGCGGTAACTTCGGTTACAACGCCGGTAATGACACTTACGGTGACATGTTAGAAATGGGTATCCTTGACCCAACTAAAGTGACCCGTTGTGCATTGCAATTCGCTGCGTCAATCGCAGGTCTGATGATCACTACAGAAGCTATGGTTGCTGAAATTCCACAAAATGCTGGCCAAGATATGGGCGGTATGGGTGGGATGGGCGGAATGGGCGGCATGATGTAATTTTTGCTGGTCTAAAACGTTGATTACGGCGTTGCTGCTCGCTCACATACACACAACGTATGCTACGCTCACAGCGCCTTGTACTGAACGTTTTATCCTGCGCAAAAACGTCAGACCCCTAGGCCTAAGTTCTTAGTCCGCTAAGAGCGACACCTAAAAAATCCCTGATACTTAATAGTGTCAGGGATTTTTTTGTATCTGAGGGGCTAAGGAAGTGTTGCTTAACCACTCTAGATTGTATTGGGAGCAGAAAGCTAAACGTCGTGGTAAAGCGCCTTGTTCTAACTCGATTTATCCTACGTAAGATACTTTGCTGGTCTGGAGCCTAAAAGCCTCAAACCAAAGTTCTTGTAAAAGAAAACCCCGATACTGGTAACAGTATCGGGGTTTTGTTTTTGGTCTGGCAACTTGGGAGTATGAGGTGTACTTACCTACACTTTTTGGGTTTTAAGCACTGAAATTGTTGCTAAAAGTGTAACATCGTATACTTTTGCTGGTGGTTAGGCAGTTCCATCATTCTTGATTGTTTTTAAAAGCAGAATCAAAGGTCGTGGGGCTTCACCCCACACCCGACCAAGGAGGACTGCTCGTCCTATCCTCCTTGGATTCTCCAAGACGCCCCCAACGGAGTTGAAAGCCCCTTGGGCATTTAGCGTCCTTATGCTATCGCGTCAGACGCTCGTCCCTGATTCGACTGACGCTATCTCGGCATATATGGACCCATCCGGTTTGCAAGACATTCGATAGCGATTTTGAGAAGAGTTCATTGCACCCATATATTCGGCCTGTTATTGAGGTATGCCTCTGGCCCTGATGGATATCTGCTTCTACTGTCCTTATCATCCTTGCGGCTTCATTATGAGCCTATACCGAGCTAAGGTTTTCAGTAGATCAGTCTGACTGTCTCATCATCAAATCAAGTGTCTTAGCAACTTGCTGGTTGGTTAATTATT